>PFOK01000159.1 GCA_002792495.1 Candidatus Peregrinibacteria bacterium CG_4_10_14_0_2_um_filter_43_11
AAATGTCTTAATGAGTTCTGTTTTCATATTTGTATTATCTTAAAAAATAAAAGATAATACCAGTTTAACATAAACCCATTAACTTGTTATAAGAGCCAAGATAACCTTGACATAATTCTATTTAATATGTTATGGTACCCAACTATTAAATCAATCATTATGATAGAACGAATTTCACTTTCCTCTTTATCTCCATCACATTCTGTTCGCACGATAGCATTCGCCATCTTGGCAACTCTTGGAGTAGGAACATGCGCAGGACAAATGCTCTGTGAGGGTAGGGCCCGTGTGAGTGAAGGGATGAAAGAACTGCAACGTGAACGTTCCACCGAACCTGCTGAGGATGTTTCTCGGGTCAATAATACCTCTCAACTTAGAATTGTTCCACGGCCTGATGGAATCTACTGCGTACGCGACGAAATGACAGGAATTTTATATTGTACGGCGTAATCATCGCCATTATCGGATAGCCGCTCCTGCTGTTTTGAGCCCTTCGAGAACTTTATGGTGAATCGCGTTCACCTCCTCCTCTGTCAAAGTTCTATCCATGGCTTGATAAGTGATAGAATACGTGAGAGCACGTTCTTTCTTATCGATTTTTTCGCCGGTGTATTCATCAATAAGTTCAATCGCAGTGATCAGTGTTTTGTCGGTTCTCTGGATGGCCTTAAAATACTTTTCAGACAAATCCCTGCGGGGAATCGCAATGCTCACATCCAATTTTACAGCAGGAAATTTGGGCAATTCGACGTATTTTGGATAACGGGCAAGATTCATTGCGTGAACAATGGCCAAATCGATTTCCGCCACCACAACCGTGGTTTTAATATCAAAGTTTTTTAAAATCTGAGGATGAACCTGATAAAGAGAACCGATTTGCTTGCCACGTAGCATGATGTTGGCCACACGTCCGGGATGCTGATGAGACAAAGGTTTTTGGGAATCCATAAGAGGTAACAATGTCTTTCCTAAATGCTCTATAACCCCTTGCAAAGCACGAAAATCTTCGCCCACCGTTGCCACAATAAAATGAGACTCCTGAATGGGGTCGTCTCCGGTTTTATGGTAAACCTCGCTCAATTCAAACAACCGAAATCCATCGTGATAACGCAAATTGCTTTCAATGGTCTCCATCAGTCGTGGCAATAAACTTTGTCGCATCAAAGACATGTCGGAAGAAATAGGATTCAGGATTTCAATCGTCGTGTCATTCGATTTCATGTCACATTTTTTCAGCAATTCCGGCCCCAAAAAAGCAAACGTATAAATTTCATCAAAACCAAGTGCGACCAGTTGTTGTTTGATGGATCTTTCCAGCGCGCGTCGTGGGTTGATGGCAGGCGGTGTGATGGTGGTGATGGGAGTCGTCATCGGAATATTGTCGTACCCATAAATTCGCGCGATTTCTTCAATCACATCCGCCTCCATCGTCACATCACTCAAGCGAAAATAAGGCACCACAACCTCATACTCCTCTTTTTTATGAGACACCTCAAAACCCAAATCGGTCAGTATTTTTTCAACCTGCCTAGGGGAAACCTCCACGCCAATCAAACGCGTGATGTGACTATTTTTCAACGTTATTTTTCGTGCTTCCGGCTTGGAATTGCAAATGTCGGTTACTTTACTCGCCACTTTGGCATTGGGGCAAAGTTCTAAAATCAATTGTGTCGCGCGAATGATCGCCTTCATCGCGATTTCGTTGCTAATCCCTTTTTCGTAAATAGTGGAAGCACCAATGGAGTGCCCCAAAGCGCGACTGGCGCGGCGCACCAAGCTTCCGTTAAACACGGGGGCGTGTAACCAAATTTTATTCGTTTCGGGCTTGATTCCGCTCTGGTACCCCCCCATGATTCCGCACAAGTCGTAGATTTCATTTTCGTCTGCCAGCACCACAACACCTTCGGGGAGTATCCATTCATTCTGATCCAATGTGACGACCTTTTCACCCTTCTTGCTCAATCGCATCACGTATTTTTTACCAACAAGTTGTTCGTAATCAAACGCATGGAGCGGCATTCCCAACTCCATCATCACATAATTGGTGATGTCGACAATATTATTAATGGGGCGAATGCCAACAGCGAGCAATCGTTTTTGCATCCACTCGGGAGAAGACGCCATTTCGACTCCCGTAATATAAACGGCGCAATAACGGGAGCAGACATGATGTTCTTGAATATCCACTTCAATGGGCGGCGGAGTATTGATGGAGGAGAGCGCTTCCTTCTCTTTTGTTTCCTTCCACTTTCCCAATCCATTCGCCACAAATTCACGAGCGAATCCCTTGTGAGAAAAAAGATCCGACCGATTTGTGATAGCGTGATTGTCGATGTCGATGACCACATCATCCGTTCCCAGCGCTTTATCGAGTCGGGTTCCCAAAGGCGAATCGACATGACTCAGATCGACGATTTCTTTGGGTTGGGTGATGGGGAACATTTCGCCCAAACCGATTTCGGTACTCGCGCAGATCATCCCACTGCTTTCAACTCCACGGATTTTGACTTTTTGGAGCTTCACCATTTCTCCTCCGTCTCCACCCAGCTGTACGACCGTTCCTTCGTGTGCAAATGCGATTTTCATTCCTTCGCGCAAATTCGAACCGCCACATACGACTCGAATTTTTTGGCTACCGTCATTCACCGTGACCAACTTCAATTTATCCGCATCGGGATGAGGCTCTAACTTTTCCACTTTCGCCAAAAGGATGTTCTTTAAAAAAGTCCCTTGAGCCTCCATGGTTTCCACTTCCGCCGTATTTGCCGTAATCACGGCTTTGATTCTTTCATTATCGGTTTCGGTCAGGTCAATAAAGTCCTGAAGCCAATTTAAAGAAATTTTCACAGAAAATTTATTACAAAATTAAAAATTACAAGATGACTAAATTAATAATCTATCATCGAAAAAAACTATACCGTTTTAGGCGGGTAGATACAAGTGAGCTTGTAGGTGAAATAGCTCTTCGTCGGAGTAGCCCTTCTCGTCATCCAGTACCGGAGCAGGGCTCCTGTCCTGATCCGAGCTAATCACTGATTTCATCAATTCCAATCAATCCCTGCTCCCCCGTTAAATAATACAATGCCGATGACCATTCCCAATCTTCAGGGTTTTCAACATATTTTTTGCGGACAGGATTGTAATGAATGTAATTTAATTTTTGTTAGAAAATCTTTTCTGTAAAAATAGGAATAGGCATGTTGGTTTTTTGCCACACTTGGAATTCACCATTTTTTGTGCAAAAAGATGATAATATCGATGGCTCATATCTTTTTATACCCTGTATCATTAATTGAGCTGTATAACTTTTAAAATTCCGCAAAAAACCGGCAACATCAGATGGTTGTACAATTAAATGAAGATGATTCAGCATAAAAACATATCCGTAAATTTTTAATTGACCCAATTTTTGATAATAAGTTAGCATATCCGCCAAAATTCCCCATCGATTATACTTGTTGAATAAATTGTACCAATGACGAACGGTAAATGTGACAAAATAAGTTTGATCATTCAATTCCTTGGAAACACGAATGGCTGGCATAATTTTTATGATTATCGGAAAAATATTTTACCATAAAAGCTCCGGACCAGGACAGGAGCCCTGCTCCGTCGCGAATTTAATTTAAAAAATCCATGATGAAGTAAGGAACTTGTCATCTCTGTATTGGAACAGCCCCCTCGTCATTCCGTGCACCGACACGGAATCCCTTTTCCATAACACATGTTTGGTTTCTGCCTCCTTCATCCACATCACTCAGTCAAAGGGATTTCTCCGCTCAATGTTTTGAGCATCGAAATGACGAGGAGTGTGAATGGTGTTCTCTTCCAATCATCATTTCTACCCCGAAAGCGACAAGAAATGTATCTTCTTTTCTGCTCGTCATTTCGATCCGCCTCAGACGGACGGAGGGAGAAATCCCTCTGCCTCACAGTTCATATAACTCTTCTGTTAAATCAACCCATTTTGGATTAATGGTATGAATGAGTGATTGCTTTTTATCACGTCGCCATTTTTTGATTTCTTTTTCCCGTGCAATGGCTCCGACAATACTATCACCACATTCGTAATAGACGAGCCTGTGACACTTATATTTTTTTGTGAACCCTTCGTGAATACCGTTTTTATGCTCAAAAACACGTCGCAAAAGATTACTGGTAACACCAATATATAAAGTGCCGCTTTCGCTGGCCATAATGTATACATAACCTCTTTTTCTCATATTCACTTATTGCTAGGAAATGTCATTCACCCTCCCCCTCGTCATTTCGAACGCAGAGAGAAATCCCTTTGACCATTTCCTCTTTTACAATGCGGAATGAAGACCTTACACTATTTTTTTGCTTTCTTCTTAGCTGATGGAACTTTTTTTTGAACCTTTCCCGTCATGTTTTTCATTGCTTCCGAACCTTTTTCCGCCATTGCTCTTGCCTGTTTCGCTTCATCTTTCAGAACATCTACCGTTTTTTTGGCTGTTTCCGAAATCGTTTTTGCTACCGCTTTTGCTTTTTCGAATTTCGCCTTAAAAAAATGGACTGGATGATGGCGCATTTCACTCAATTCCGCTTTTAATTTGTTAAACACGAGTGAATGACCGCTTTCCTGTCGCTGAATAAACTCGATAATATCGTTACTCATCGCGATCAGTTCTTCACTCACCACAGCGGGTGCATCTTTTAAACTCCCGTATTTTGTGCGTGTCTTTGGCATGGCGAGCCAATCTTTTTGAAACTGATCGACCTTTTTTTGGCTCAAACCGGTTTTGGATTTTATTTTATCAAATACTTCTTTCGCATGCTGAATAAGGGGCGCATTGGCGAATTTATCGACGGCTTTTGGTCTTTTTAATTTTGCAGGCATTGGAAAGTTTTATGAAATAAATTTTAATTTTAAGAATTACCACTCGTTCATTTGACGAATTTTGTAAGATTCTGAACAAGTTTTAATTTATCTGCGGGGGTTAACGTGAATGTGTAAGTCATTCTGTCTCCTTTTAGTTGATGTGCCCCCTGTAGTCCAGCAGTGCTTATTCTGACCGACAGATTGTTCGGGTATTCTCCGTAAATCGCTTTGTAAACTTCGTCAGCCAATTGCACTACCGCGCGGTCTAAAGCGCTATCCATTGCCTGGGCTATATCGTTAGTCCGTATTCCTTCGCCGGTGATTTTATCCGGTGTCCTTGTTGCCACTTCTTCCAAATTAAACCCCTCCGGTAATGGAGGTAATCCTGGCATTACTGGTCTTTCCTGTTCCGGCTTAGGGGATGGTGTTGGCACTTTTTTTGGTTCTTCAGGTTTTTTCGGATCCTGCGGTTTGGCCGGCTTTTCAACTTCCCGTTTTCGTGCCTCTTCTTCCAGTTTTCTCTGTGCTTCTTCCGCACGACGACGTACAGCATCCGCGGGAGTTTCCTTACCGGGCTCACCGTTTAGACGTTTTTGAGCTTCTTCCGCACGACGACGAATTGCATCCATTGGATCGGGCTCTCCTTCTGGCGGTGCTAAAAATACCAGACGATTGGTAATATTTTGAAATTGTTTTGAAAAAAGATAAATTTTCATGTTTTTGTTTTTAAATGTTCTTAGTATTATACCAAAAATACGCTCGTAAAACAAGCTGAAAGACCGTTCTTTATCCAAAGCTTAATCCCCGGATTTTTCCAGGTGGGTACCCGCACCTCTGAGCCACGGCCCAGAGAAATATAGAGTTCCCTTAATTTGCTCTGTAGGGGAAATAAGTGACAAAGAACGTATATTTCAGCTACCACCATTGTAGGACGTTTTCACCAAAAAAAGCAAGCTGATGGTTGGATTCTAAACTCGTTCATTGGGTTCCACATACTTCATTCCCAAGCTTTTGAACACTTCTTTTTCCGTTTTTCCGGCAATATATTCACCGTCTTTAAAAAGTCCGTATTCATTCAGCAAAAAACTTTTTCCAATGGCCACCTTTCGCATCTTCACGTTAAATTCTTTGCTTCCGGTAAAGTAGAGTAACGCGGAACCGGCACTTTCTTGTGGCACAAAACGGATATCGATCTGAAGGTTTTGGGGGAAGATAACAAACGCTATTTTTGTGCTTCCGTTGGCTAAAAAAGTAATTTTTTTGAACAGCTTTTGAATTTGTTTCTCCGCCTCCGAGGCGCTATTTTGCGAACCAACAATCAATAAGTCCACATCCCCCACATCGTCCGCCCCACGACGATAACTGCCTGCGGCGATCACCTGTTCTACTCCTTTAATTTTCAGCAATTCGTCCGTCAATTGCTGAATTACCGGCTCCACTTCGGCACGCTGATGACGTTTCTTTTTTTGCTGACCGGTTTTTAGAGCCTCCAAAATCTGATCCGTCAGTTTTTCGCCAAACCCGGAAAGCATGGCTATTTTTCCGTTTTTTGCCGCTTTGACAAGGTCTTGTTTTGACCGAATATGCAGATTCAAAAACAATTTCCGCACCCTATCGGGTCCCAAATGAGGAATTTGCAAAAGCTCTCGTACCGCCTTGGGGATCTGACGCTGAAGTTTTTTAAGGAGGCCTATTTCGCCGCTCTCCGCGTATTCCAACATTTTTCCGGCAATCGCGTCGCCAACTCCGGGAATTTCTTTCAGTTTCTGCTTACGAAAATCCTTCCCGGTCAGGAGGGGAATCTCTTCCGTTAAACGCCGCGCGATTTTTCGATAGGCTTGTACCTTAAAACTATTTTCACCCAGAATTCCCATCAGATCGGCGATTTCCTGAAAAATTTTACTCAACGCTTGATTGTAGTTTTTCATACCGTAAGACCTTATTTATAACACCATAAAAATCCTAAGTTTTTCATTCTTGAATTGGGGTAACATTCCACTTTAAATCCCATTTCTTGGAGATGATTTTGAAGGTGAGTATGTCCTAGATCCCTCGGCTTGCACTCGGGATGAGAAGTGGAGGGGGAACCGGAATGATGATCACCTTTTTCTGACAATCCATCGTGATACTCCAAAAAAAGACTTGCTATCGCGTCAAAAATCGCCCGAGGTGTTTGATATAAAATAGTAAACTCCGCCCCCTCACAATCCATCTTAACCAAATCACATTTTTCGATCCGATTTTTTTGAAAAATCCGTTCCAAAGTAATGGTCTGCACCGCCTGAGTTTCCCCCGTCGGTTCTATCGCGCTCACGGTGGAATGATTCAAATCTTCCTGACTCAAATACAAGACACCTTGTCCGACTTCTCCGCTCACAGCGACCTGTTTTGGATGCACATTCCGAACACGATTGTTTTTTAAATTTATTTTTAACAATTCAAAATTTCCCTCATGCGGTTCAAAGCTATAAATCGGCACATTTGGGTTCAAAAGTGATGCGTATAAACTGAAAAATCCCAAATGCCCTCCAATATCCACAATGTTGTTTTTCGCGTTCCGAATCGCCTGATCACAAAAACGGTATTGATGATCCAAAAAAAGCTCGTTAGCAATCGAAAAATCACCCTCATTTCTCATGGTCAGATGGATTTCTTTTCCAAAGATTTTAATCTTTTTTTCAGTCATTGATTACCAAAATTAGAGTGGAGAATTCACCTCTGTCAATTGTATTCCCCGCGATCGTTTTGTACAATGTTAAGGTACATTAAAACTTAACCAAAAACGCTTATGACACATCTCAATTCAACTGCTTTTGGCTTGGCCTTTGGTCTTTTATGGGCTTTGGGGGTTGCCTTTTTATCGATTACCGCCATGTATTTTGGATACGGAACCGAATGGGTCGATTTGATGGGTACGGTTTACCTTGGCGCCGCCGGAACATGGCAAGGTGTTTTGCTCGGAACCGTATGGGCGTTTGCCGACGGATTCATTGGCGGATATCTACTCGCCTGGCTTTACAATCGTTTTAGCTAAACCCAGAAAAGGCTAGCTATTCAAAACAACGTAACTGACATTCAAATAAGCCGCAAATAAAATCCACAATAAATAAGGTAACAACAAATAGCCGGACTTTTTGTTAGTGTAAAACGCGGCAATGATCATCATTTCCACGATAACCACCAAGCCGATCATGGCGTAAAGCCCGTTTGTCAGAGATCCCTTCACAAAAAATTGATCAGACCACGTCATCATCAAAAGACCATTCAGCAAATACAAAATGGTAAAAATCTTCCGTTTCCATTCAACGGTATAATAGTTCCATGCGTAATAGGCTGCCATGCCAAGTAAAACAAAAAGAATCGGCCAGACGACACCAAAAACCCAATCGGGAGGTTGCAACCCGGGCTTAACCAACGAATCGTAAAAAGGATTATGAACGGAATCTTGTCCGTAACTCCCCATGAGGGTCACATAGATCAAAGCGACTGCTCCGGAAATAACCTTCTCTTTTTTTGAAGTTTGCTCATGATTGAGCCATTTTTTAATTGTTTTTAGCATTGTTTTTTTGTTAATTTTGAAATCATTTTATCACAAAAAAACCAAATACACCAAAACCATCCCCGGAAAATAATCGGGGATGGTTTTAGATTGATTGTATTTGAAGACTTATTTGCCTAGATGAGCAAATACTTTTTTGGTCATTGCAAACATAACCAAAGGTGCACTACCAACAACAGCGCCCAATTTAGCATCCGGGTTGATCATCACTTTTTTGGTCTTATCTTGCAAACTGTTCTTTTTGATATAAACCCAAAGTTTTTTCATAACTTCGGTGCGTGGCATAGGGCCATGACCTACAACTTCTGCAAGTTGTGGTGAAACACTTACGGGTTTCATGAATTGAGGATTTGGCTTACGTGGCATAAGATTTTTATTTAAGAAATAAATATTTACTTCACTATACAACATCTTCAGAGGCGTACACAAGAGAATTTTAGAGGTAGGATAAAAACGGAGAAAGGCAGAAAAAATTCAGGGGTCACAGAATGTAAGAAGGCAGTGCGGGAGAAGGGGGTATTTGGGAGGGGGAAGTGAACGACAGTCAAAAAAACACTGCTATTGACAAATTAAATATTTCTTATTAAAATACCATACTTATAAATAACCATTTGTCATGTTAGATTCTCCGCCAGACTCCATCCTTCGGGTCGCAAAAAGAATGATTACAGAAGGTATGGTTAAACGAGTATGCTCCGAAAATACGGATAAACGAAAAGGCGAAGCTGTCCTTGATATCATTCGTAGGCTACCCCTTACCGCTGGGCTGCAGGGTGTCATTGGTTCTAAACAGTCTATTTTGCTTTCTACGGAAGAAAATCGCTTACCGGCACCATTTGAAGGATGTGTATTGTCAGCGACACAAAACCCCGATGTATATGTTACTGGTGATGGATCTGTCAGTGTCGTCTGTGAACATGCCGCCGCTTTAGTTAGACATGTTTTTATTCCACGTTTATTAGGCGCGAGCACTCGGACGCAAGTCGTGCGTTTATTCCAAGAAGATAAAGGTGTTATTACTCATAATCACGTTGGCGTGGATTTTGAAGTAGGCTCTACACATCATTTAGCGGCTGAATGGCCTCAAATTTATCGAGGAGAGGATTGGTCCACTTGGCAAGCGGAAGCTCAGGAGGAAGATGCTATTTTTCCTGCATGGAGTGCAAAAGTCATTGGTAGCCATATGCCTCACACGGTAGATCCACAAAAAATCATCGAAAACGGCCTTCCGATGATGTACAAGGAGATGGTGGATGGGGAGATGAAAATTTCAGTCAGTGTTGGAATACAAGTTCACATGGACAAGAGGATAGCAACTATATTTGCTGTTTCAAAAAATTTCAAAAGTGGACGTGAACTTTATGCGACACTTCAGACTCCTATCAACCAACTTGCTGGCAGGATATACCCAAGAAAGGCAATAGAAAGCGCAATAGAGTTTTTTACAAGATCAGATTCGGGCTCCGCATGGAAACATGAAAATAATGTTTCTTCTAAGGTATCAAAGCCATTGATTGATGCCATTTGTGATGTTATGTCAAAAAAACTAGAAACGATTTGATAGCTTGATGGAAATGATGGTCCGGAACTGGAACCGCTTTCAGGACATAGCTCTGAACTGGTATGGAAAAAAACCGGCTTGGAATTTTCTGTACCACAGACCGGTTTTTAGCCACATCATTAAAACGGTGGTTCCACCGGAAGAAAGGGGACCCAAAAAAATGAGAAGCAAAGCGTATTTTTTGGGGAAGGGGACCCAAAATGGGTGACAGCCGGAAAAAACACCACAGTAAAACGGAGGTGTTTTTGTAGGCTAGAGCCCATTTTGGGGGGGTGGTGGAGATGGCGGGATTCGAACCCGCGTCCAAAGAGTGAAATGTCAACTTCTACAATCATAGTTTATTTCAATTTTTCGTCGACGGCATTAAAAACAAACAAAGAACGTCATCGCTTAACCCGATTTATTTTCGTCACGTACTCCACAGGTGGAGGAGCACGCGCTTAACCTGCAAAATAACGCCTCACCGGGTCAGCAGGTGTCGCCCGATAAAACGAGACTGCGAATTGGCAGTCGTGCCTGGTTTACGCAAATGCGGGTACAAAAGAAGGCATAAAAGCCGCTTTAGCACGGGCATAACGAGCACCAAGAGATTTATAAGTTGTTGCACTTATAGTTGCGCTGGACTAATTAGCAGGCAGACAGCACGATACCTGGATTGCGGTTTTTCATTTCAGAATCTCTCTGTCAAAACCAAAGTCATCCCCACGGTGTTAAAGAGCGGGCTGATTATAGCACACTATTCAACTAAAAAGTCCCCACTTTTCAACAGGCCTTTTTGAGGCATCCCCTTGAAACAACGCTAAAATGGGTATTAAATTTTGACGCAACATCAAATTTCAAACCTATTTTTAGCATGAATAAATATATACAGGATTGCATAAGAAACAATAGCCGAAATGTTTTAAAAGGTCTGACGCGGCCCCAGCAGAAGGCCGTGAGTGAAATCATCCGGGGGCTTTTCACCGCGGGGGAGCCTATTCTCCGGCATCTGGCCCAGGACAGCACGAAGACGGCAAAAAAGCAGGGTGAGAAGTACGCGCACCACCTCGGTAACGTGAGTCTGAGGGGGAAAGCTGAGGAGATGGCCATGAAGCGCGCCAAAGCGGAAGTCCGAAAAACCACGATCATTGCCTATGACCTGACGGACATTTCAAAGGACTGCGCAAAGAAGATGGAAAAACTGGGGCGGGCATGGGACGGTAGCCGGAAACGGGCGGTGAACGGCTATGAACTGCACGGAGTAGGTATCAATAACCTCCTGACTCGGCTTGAAGTGCATGATGACAACCTGTACACACGCAATCAGGTACGGAAACAAATAGTGACGAAGATCAGCCGGGAGCTTGAAGGGAAAGGCATTTGGGTCTTTGACCGGGGTAACGACGACAAGGCTTTTTTCGGATTCCTGCGTCACTTTCTCAATGCGGAGTTTATCGCAAGGGTAAAAGTAAATCGCCAAGTCGTGATTGCCAAAACGGGGGCTCTTGAGAAGGCTGGAAATATGAAGCCCGGCCGTTACCGTGTGTATTTCATGAACCGTTTCAATAATAGAGTCGACACCCGCGGCCTTTACACATTGACAATCAGTAAACACCTGGAGGATCACGAGCCCATCCGTCTCCTGAGCCATTTAAAGACAGGCTACTCCGACCGGCAAATCGTAACCATGTACCTGGAACGCTGGGGTGTGGAAAATCTGTTTAAGCGCATCAAGCAGAAGTTCGAATTGGAAAAAATCCGTGTCCTGAATCACCAAAAATTCGTCAACCTTGTGGCTCTCGTTCAATTTGCCGTTCTGGTCTCCGCGATCACGTTTATGCGCATTCAGCAGGCTACAATTTTCTTAATAACAGGGGTTCTTCTTTTGTATAAAAAATTCCTCAGGCTCAAAAACCTAGGTCAGAATCTGGATTCGTTCATTACCTTCATGCGGTGTTCTCTAAAACCTCTCGTCACCCGTCCGAGAGACCCGCCGGGCCAGTTCAGCCTCTTCTCAAGACGGCAACTGGTAAAACTGGGGTCTGTAAATTACCCTGCGGCAGAGACCGCAGGGCGTTTAAAGAGCGAATAACCTGGGTTGGTTTGAAGCTCTGCCTTGATTAGTGATATAACT
>PFOK01000068.1 GCA_002792495.1 Candidatus Peregrinibacteria bacterium CG_4_10_14_0_2_um_filter_43_11
AAAGAACGATGCGATGTCCATGAACTTTTTTCAAATCAGGATTATGCCAAATTATAATGAATTAGCTATAGAGCGGAGGTGAGGCGTTACCATCGAAAAAAGGACCGTTTTTTAACGAAAGATCCTTTTTGCCGCCATGATGAAGAAGAGAATCACCCCAAAAGTCAGAATGATCATCGGGCCGCTCGGCACATCCCAAAAATAAGATAAAAACAACCCGATCATGGTTCCGATAACCCCGAAAAACCCGGAAAGAACCACCATTTGTTTAAAGTTCCCGGCCAGTACTTTAGCCGTATTCGCGGGAATTACCAAAAATGAGGCGAGCAGAATCACTCCGACAATCTTAATCCCAATCGCCACCGTGAGTGATAGCGCCAACATAAAAATGGCATTGATCCGGTTTGTGTTCACGCGTCCGGCGATCGCCAATTCTGTGTTAAAAACCACCTGGAGCAAAGGCTTGCGAATGAGCCACAGGGTTGCCAGTACCACCACGCTGAGCGTTGCGGTAAGCCAAACGTCTGTTTTGGAAATCGCTAAAATACTGCCAAACAAAAACTGCATCAAATCCGTTCGGTACCCCGAAAGCTGACTGATCATCACGACAGAAGCGGCCATCGAAATTTGCGCGGTGAGTTCCAGAATCGAATCGTGAGAAAAAGTCTCCGTTGTTTGAAGGAACAAAATGACCATCACTCCCACCAAAACCGCGATAATAGTGGCCAGATTCAAATCGACGTTCAGGAATAAGCCCAGTGTAATACCAAGGAGCGCGATATTGGAAATGGTATGTCCGATAATTGCTTCACGCCTCAGGATCACAAAATTACCGAGCAACGCGCAAGTCAGGGCCAAAAGCCCGCCAACCAAAAGCCCACGGGTAAAAAAAGGGAAGCTAATCGCCTCGAGAATAGGTGCAATCATGTTTATGGTGAAAATGAGAAAAATGGGCGCCAAAAATAGTAATGAATTCCTTGTCATCCCACACGATTTTGGGCGCTCCCGAGCAGGTGATGGTTTTTTCGTTCAGGCAGAACACTCGGCAGGCTTTATTAAAAACCATGTGAATATCGTGCGAAACCATGATGATTGTCATGTTGTATTTTTTCTGAATGGTTTCAATCAACTCATAAAAATCCTTTTCCCCGCTCACATCCAGTCCGGCGGTGGCTTCATCCAACAGCAATAATTCCGGTTCGCGCAGTAAGGCATTGGCCACGAGCACGCGTTGTAATTCGCCTCCGGAAAGATCGCCCACCCGTCTCCTCAACAAAGAAAGCGCCCCCACTTCCTTCAATTTTGCCTGAATCTCGGCACACTTGGCGTGCGGTGAGTAGGTGTGCATGAATTCCTCCACAGAGAAGGGGATGGTTTTATCGAAAAGCAAGCGTTGTGGGACATACCCGATTCGCTTCGCGTTGATTTTTACCGTTCCTTTTTTGTACGGATAAATGCCGGCAATGGTTTTAAGCAATGTCGTTTTTCCGGAACCATTCAATCCAATCAACGTCACAATTTCACCGGGAAAAATTTCCATATTCACGTTTTGTAAAATCATCTGACCGGCGAGCTCAACACTAGCTCCTTTGATGTGGATCAGTGGATTTTTTAAAGACATTGGAAATGATTACTCTCTCTATTAAAACAAAAAAACGGGCAAATGATAAGCGATTATGCGACTTCACCCAAAGCAATCAAAATTAAAGTCGTGCAATGATTCATCGTTCGCCTCTCAAAATATGCACTACCGTTCTTCGCGTGGCGGAAGTCGGGTACATTGTAGCCAGTAAAAGAGCCACTTCAGTATCCAATTGAACTTCCTCTGAAATGGGAGGGTTTTCAGCAATACCCAGCATTTGTCCCATGTCCACTTCTCCGTTTGTGGTAATCATAGATTCTGCCACAGGAAAAATGTGCCCCATTTGGAGGCTTTGACTAGGATTTGGGTCATTCGGACGAAGTTGATCTTCACGCAAAGGGAAATCCCCCGTTGTCGCTAAGGTTAATGTGCCCTTTCCATGCCCGTGTCTGGCGATCATATACCGTTCAAATTCACCCGTAAGCTGTTTTGCAAAACGTTGAGCAACCGGGTTTTCCGGATGATAATAATCAGACGAAAAATCCAATGGCATTAAGGAAGAAGGCCCCTGCTTTCTCTCGTGGACATGAAGAGGAATATCGCGTGTACGACAAAACATATCTCCTCCCAACAAACTGGCGACATCCTGTCGTCTTCTTTGTAACCGTGCAGAGTCTTTATGAACAAAAAGAGGCTTTTGTGTACATGACCAATGTAAGTGTCGATCTGAAGGGCGCATTTTTATTTTTACTCCTTTTAATTATACTCTCTTACTTCAAAAAACGCAAAATTCAGTCTTGTCCAAATCTAAATGTACCCTAAACGGTAAAAGGAATCCATTGAGAAATGTACCCTGAAACCTTTGAAAAGTGATGCGTGAATGTCAT
>PFOK01000091.1 GCA_002792495.1 Candidatus Peregrinibacteria bacterium CG_4_10_14_0_2_um_filter_43_11
GGCCAATGACAAATTCGACCAACTGGAAGCGGAATATCAACGGGCTTTGCATGATGGAGGAGATGAGAAATCTACAAAAACCGAAATCGAAGCAGAAATTCTAAAAATGACTTCTGAATTCGTGGCGAAAATAAAGAATAGAGAAGAAGCCGGTCTGCTCATCGCTGATGTTAGGCTAGCGGAAAGGTCTGCACCTGAAGAAGCTACTCCCCCTGCTGCTGCCGGTTCTGATATTCCTGCTGTGGCCACCGACGGTTCCGCCACTCCCGCGCCTGCACCTGTTGCTGCACCTGCACCCGCACCTGATGCTGCACCTGCTGCAGAAGCGAAACCTGCGGAAGTTCCTGCAGCACCTGCTGCCGCTGTCGAGACAACCCCTGAAGGAGTAAGAGTGTTTATTCAAACAAATTTCGACATATTGACCGTACGCTTGGCCGCTGTACTTAAAAAAGTAACTTCCGCTCAATTGAAGGAGGCTTCTGAATTGACAAGGGATGTTTTGGCCACGCTCGATCAGGCAACGCTGGAAAAAGCTGTAAGAACGGGTAAATTAACCCTCACTCCCAAACAGGAAAAAGCGATGTTGGCCGTTGTTTTAAAAGTGTTTGACACGGAAGGAAAAATCAAATCCGGTGAACCGGCGCTGACGGAAGAAATGGGTGAAAGTGCCGCGCTGAAAGATTTGGGCGGTGATTTATTGGACGACGGTACGGATTTAAATAAACAGGTAGCCCGCAAATACAATATCGAAAAACAGGATGGTAAAGATGGTTATTTTGTCGATGGGGTGGAGCTGACGGCGGCTAACCGCGAGACCTTACTGCCTGTTTTAAAACCCGTTTTTGACGCGGCTAAACAACCTGCGGCTTTGGAATCAGGAGCGGAAGATGCTAACAAAGAAGCGCGCATCAAAGCGGCATTGGCAACAGCAGAAACAAGCGCCAAAGAGGAAAATCAAGCGCAGGAACTGGCCGATCAGATGCGAAAAGCGTTGGACGAAGCCGCCAAGGATCCTAAAATGGGACCGATGGAGGTTCTCTCCATGATCATGCAAGTTATTTCCGCGTTTAAAGAAGCGTTTGAAAGCAAGCCTCCGGATTTGGCCACACTCAAAGACATGTTGGGTGACTTTACCGCGAATCCACGTCGGAATCCCGCGGATGTAATGAAAAAAAACAAGGCCAATTTTGATAAAATTTTAGCAGCCAAAAAGCCGGAACCCGGCATGGAAACATTGCTAAATGTTTATTTAAACCCACGCGACACAGAAGCGAATACCTTTTTTGATGAAACCGCCGGTCAGGCCTCCGGTATTACTAATGCGTTGGAACTCAAAGACCTCGCGCGGTATCGCAAGGAGGCGCAACCGGTGATCAAAAGCTATTTACAGCGCAAACTGGGTATAAAAATAACAGGTATTAGTGCCATGGAAGGTGACCGAACCGCATTGGATCTTTTTCAGAACAATAAACCGGTTCAGGTTCAGTTTTACAAAGGAATGGACGGAATGCTGGCTGCGGGAGTGTTTGATTTTAGCAAACCCGCTCCTGTATGGAACGCAGAAACAAGCAAATGGGAAAGTGAATGGACCATCAATGACAAGCCACGTGATAACAAAGAAGTGGGAGGAGGTGTCCCCTTTTCACTTTTGAGTGATCAGTTAAAAAAAGGTCCAATGGCTGCGCCGCTCGCTACTGCCGGACTTATTGAAACTATTTCACCTCAACCTGTGGCGGTGGCGGAACCTGCGGCGGAACCGGCACCTGCGGCGGAACCGGCACCTGCGGCGGAACCGGCACCTGTGGCTGAACCGGCACCTGCGGCGGAACCGGCACCGGAACCTCCTACAGCTCAACCACAAGCCGAAGGCGCCCCAGCAGCTTCTACCCCATCGGAAGAAGTTAAAAAAAAAAATAGATGAGACTCCGGCGGAAGCTCCTGCCCAAGGTGAGCCTATGGTCAGCGAAACGCCTGTCCCCGGTGCCGAACCCGCACCTGCTGCCGAATCTGCACCGCTGTCAGCAGACAGCCCCTATCGAACGGACTATCCCGGTAAAAAGACGGGAAGTGATGAAACTCTTTTTGTGGCGGAAGCGGGTGTGAATCCGACGCTTGCAGACACACTCGAAAAAGTGGAAGGTTTGCGCTGGGTGGGTAAACTAGCGGGCAATGGCGGCCGTGATGTCGCTATTTTGGTTCCTCCGGGTTACAACCCCGACTTGCCTACCGAAGTGGTTTACCATTTCCATGGCAGTGATCACACGATAGGAATGAAAGTTCCCAAGGGGGGCAGTAAAGGGAAGCTTTCTGTGGGGGAGGATCGATTTTCACAGGTGATTTCTGCCGCGGAAATACGGGATAGATCAAAAAGAAACGTGATTGTGGTGTATCCGCTTAGCACGACAAACGCGACACGGGTTTTGAAATCACATTCAGGAAACACCCATTATTACGATAATAATTGGATGAAGGCGGGATATACCCAGAAAGGAGATGAAAAACTGGACAATATGAATGATTTGCACACACAAACCATGACGGTTTTACAGAAACAACTTGGCATTAACCCGACAAATATCGATATTACTTTTAAAGGACATAGTGCCGGAGGCAAACCTTTGATGAACCTTTCGAGCAGTTTTACTCCCCCTTCTAATGTAGGAAAATTACGCTTTGATTTTTTGGATGCCAGTTACGGGAATTGGGCGGATACTTGCTACAGACAAATGACGACCCGAGTGGTTCAGGTTCCCATTGAATTCAATTTATTTTTGATCCCGGGAGCTATTACGAATGCGAGCGTGCGTCGATTGCAGAATAAACAGGGGGTGCATGTGGAAAAAGCCAATGTCACTTACGCGGATCTTGTGACGCGGTATAAAAGCACGCTGATGGAAGCAAAATACACAAAAGCTTCTTCTAAAAAACGTGTGGCTCACGGTGATCTGAACGCGACGTATTTTAATTGGGAGCGATCACCAGAGTAGCGGTTGTTGATTATGACTTGGTATCGCGTCTTTTTCATTATCCCGTTCATTCGTCATTTCGACCCGCCTGAAGCAGGTGGGGGAGAAATCCCTTTGCCCACTATTTCCTTCAAAATAGGCAGTGATGATATTGTGTCATTTTATTATGGTTTAGCTATATTCATTTGTTCAGCTTTGGCAAAGGGATTTCTCCCTACATTCGAAATGACGACACTAATTATATCTAAAATAATACAACTCCTTGGGTTACCCTCAGGACGGAACTGGTGATCTCTTTGGGGTTTCGTTGTGTCATTTTATTATGGTTTAGATATATGCACCATAGCTAAATAATTCCTACTTAAATTAAACAAAGTGAATAAGAGCTACGAAGTATTACACTGAATATAAAAATTATTTAAGCGAAGGTGTATAATTGGACAAATTCAGCCCACTTCTATATTCTTGTTTCGCCTATTCTCCTCCTTTACTTTTTGCATATGCCACATTCAATCTCTTTGTTTGATGTTGCGGGACCGATCATGGTGGGCCCAAGTAGTTCACACACGGCGGGAGCTTGCAAGATTGGCCAAATCGCCAGAGCACTTTTTCATGGCACACCCACTAAGGTGGATTTTTATTTATACGGTTCATTCGCGGAAGTGTATCAGGGACACGCGACGGACAAAGCCTTGTTGGCGGGGGTGTTGAAATTATGGACCAGTGATCCAAAAATAAAAGAGTCTTTTAAAATCGCGAAAGAAAAAAAATTGGAATACAGGTTTATCCCTGTCAAAAAAGCACCCGAACATCACCCAAATACTGTACGGATTATTTTGAAAAACAGTAAACGAAAAGTGAGTGTGGTCGGTTCTTCTATAGGAGGAGGGAAAGTAGAAATCACACAAATCAACAATGTTCCTCTCAATTTAGAAGCTTCTATCGGCCGTTTTTTTACGTTGATTATTGGTCACGATAACAAAAAGAGTCTGCTTCTTCCCTTGTATAAACAATTGACTGATTGGGGCGTGCCTTTGGCGGAAAAAATCACTTCCGTCTTTGGAGACAACGGAATCACACTGCTCAATATCGAAAATCACTATCTCAAACTTCCTCAGGTTTTGGAATTGGAAAAAATTTCAGGCATTCATTTTGTGCGGGCGTTAACCAAGTTACTTAAATATTAAATAGTGAAATCAATCGGATCACACTAATCGATAATCGTAATAAATATGGATTACCAATTCAAAAACTGTACGGAGCTTCTGAAGCTTTGCAAACAATATAAATTATCGATTTCCCAAGTCGCGATCCGACGTGAAATGGAGTGTTATAAAAAGAGTCGAGCACAAGTGCGAAATCAAATGAAAAAAGTACGTGAAATCATGTGGAACGCGATCCTTTTGGGCATTCGATCAACAAAAAAGTCAAAATACGGTTTAGCCGGGGGTGACGCGGCAAAGATTCATGGAAGTCTCAAAAAAATGTCGAAATTACTTCATAGTAAAACAGCCATTCGGGCCATGGCTTATGCCATTGCAACCAACGAACAGAATGCACGTATGGAAACCATTGTCGCATTCCCTACCGCCGGGGGATCCGGAGTGATTCCCGGGGTGCTTTTTAGCACGTATCAACACATGAAATCCAGTAAGCGAAAAATGCTTGAGGCGTTGTTCGGAGCATCGGCAATTGGTGTGGCCATCTTAGAACACGGTGGAACATTTTCGGCGGCCAAGGCGGGATGTCAGGCGGAGGTGGGGATTGCCTGTGCAATGGCTGCAGCTGGCGTGACCGAAATGCGTAGTGGCACGCCGGAACAATGTGTGAATGCCGCCGCCCTTGCCCTCAAAAATATGCTGGGACTTGCCTGTGATCCCCTTGGCGGGCTCGTGGAGGTCCCCTGCATTAAAAGGAACGCGTTGGGGGCACTTCATGCCATAGGGGCTTCAGATCTTTCGCTGATTGGCGTTAAAAGCTTGGTGCCGATGGATGAAGTGGTCGAAGCTATGATGAATATTGCTGAAAGCATGTCAGACACAATCCGTGAGACCGCACTAGGGGGCTTGGCGGTTACAGAAACCGGATTAAAAATAAGAAAAAAAATGGGGTTAAAATCAATTCCAAAAAAATATATCGCTTACAAAAAATGTGGTAGTTGCAAAAAATGCGATTCTTAACGGATTGATTTAGGATTTATTTGGGTCTATGACAAGAATTCGTCAGGGCGGTTTAAAATGGTTAATGGAGAAGGAAAATGGAGAGGGAAAAGAAATTGAAATAAAATATTCTAAGCCTTAGAATGGCATTCAAAATTTAACCTCCCCCTTCATCATGTTGCCGAAATCATGAGTTGGGATGAGGAACGGGTGAAGTGATTATTGAAAGACCGTACCGCTTTAATGGTGGCGATTTTAGAGGTAGGAGTTGAAACCTTTTTAAGAGAAGAAATAAAAAGTCCGGAGGCAACCTTCAAAATATGCTCGAAACCGGTAAGAGCACTTGGTATTGGCAACCCACATGCAACATGGAAGGGGTTGGTGCAGGC
>PFOK01000139.1 GCA_002792495.1 Candidatus Peregrinibacteria bacterium CG_4_10_14_0_2_um_filter_43_11
TCCTTTGTTTTTGGTTTGAACTTCGGTTTTTGCATAATAATGTATTTATTTTACCATCATTATACATAAGTAGATTTTAAAAGTCTAATTGGTATAAGACAACAAATTCATGAGATGAAAATTAACTATTCTGACCGCCAATATAGCAGAAAAATCATGCCAACAGCAATGACATAAGCCCCAAATGTTCCCCATCCAATGCCGAAAGCGGGATACAAATAACGCACGCCCAACGTGTAAGTCAAAACGCCAACCGCCGCGCTAATGTAAAGAGGCATGCCAATGGCACGGACGAATTGGAGGCCACTGGAATAATAAAGAATAAAAATCGAAGAAATATAAACGGCAGGAAAGGCCGCGAAAAGACCGCCAAAAATAGGATTCACAAAATAGCTCATCACCACGCCAAGGGCGATCATGCTTCCGCCAAACCCCGCGCGAAACAAAAGAGCGAGAGGGGAATAGTGAACGGAAACACGGCCGGAAGGGGGAACGTTGAGTTTTTTTAAAATAACATAACCGACAATCGTTAAAAAAACACACCAAAGAATAGCGGTAACCACGTGTGCTACGCCGAACCAAACCATGAGCGCACTCAGCAAAAACCAGATCGAGAAGGCGCCCAAAAATCCTCGCCAAAATCCCCATTGGGAAAAAAGGACAAATAAGGCGAGGAACAAGCTATTCACCCCCATCACGGCGGGCGTAATGGTCGTTGCCCCTGCGGCGATTTGAGGAGACTGAATGAGGCCGATGAAAAAAAACGTCACCAAAATAGTGGAAGGTGTACCGGCAATAAAACCGCCGATTCGGGATCCAAAACGCTCCGCCAAAACCGTGATAAAAGTGATCCAAAACGCGCCAACCAGAAAAGTGATGATGAATTTAAGATAAAGAAGGGGCATAAATAATTCAAATTGAGACTTAACATTCTTACGTAGAAATACGAGATCTCGCATCTCTGCAATGTTCATCGCACCACAATAGCAACCTTTTCACTGAATCGAATTTTCCCATTCTGCAAAACCGCCTTAAAAAAGAGTTCGTACTGCCCCGCGGTGGGTGCATCCCAAATAAAAGTATAAAGCTGAGCACCACCCGTTTTAAGATCTCCGACAGTCTTTGCGATATCCACCTGCGTACCCTTGCCGGATTTCGCAGTCACGGAAAGCTCCGTCAACTGACTTCTGACTTCTTCATCCAAATAAATTTGAACAGGAATCGATTCACCTTGGTTAAAAGAACTGTTTTGCACGGGTTTTAAAATGCGCGCTTTCCCCTGCAAATCAACCGACTCAGTCGCGACTACCTGAACGTTGATACTCGCAGTGGATTGGTTGTCCGCGTAATCGTAAGCAATGACTTTGATGGTGTAACTTCCCGATGCGGAAGGTGTGATGAACTGCCACAAATAAGGCGCGGACCCCATGCGCTCTTTAAACTCATCGTTGAAATAAAATTCAACTTTTTTAATCGCGCCGTTGGAATCGTACGCATCTACCTGAGCGGACATGGAACTGCCGGCGGAAATAGAGGCGCCCGCTTTTGGGTAAAGAAACCGAACTTCGGGTGGCCCGGAATCCTGCCCCACTTTGACTTCGATAGAAGACTGATTGGAATGATACAAAGCATCGAATAGAACAGCGCGGATGACGTGCAGGGAACCTTCTTTCGCGCTCAGCTTGGCGAGCTTTAACTGCCCGCGATAAGGCGGTTTTTCAACGGTCTCCACCAATGTATCATCCCAGTAATAATCCACCTGAGCCACGCCGGCGGGAGAGTTAATGTCGACCACGACATCCACATAAGGCGCGCTGACCACCCCCTGAAGAACAGGACTGACAATGCGGATATCCGGTTTGACCTGCTCCGTGTTCGCAGTGTGAACATCATCATATTCGGTAGGGGGTTCTTCATCCTGATGATTTTCTTCCGCCCATTTCCGAACCGCATCTTCCCAATTGGGATTGTCGGGAAGAATGGCATGATGGCGAAAAAAGGCTTTCTTTTCCCGGGCGGGAAATGGAGTGAATTCGGTCGCCAATTTACCGGAAACTTTGTCGATTTCAACAAACTGATAGGAATCATCCACCTCGTTGGGAACGGCAAAACCGGCAAAAACACCGGTGATGATGTCCGCCTCCGGTGTGTACTCCGAAGGCAATTTTCCGGAGGATTTGGCCACATTTACAAAGCTGATGCCCTCGGGTTTTTCAAATTTTTCCGCGGGCCTACCCTTTGTGGCCGCCACCATAAAATCGTGCCAAATTCCGCCAGCCGTATCCAAACCACTCGCCTTGGGGAGAAGGTGAGAGCCGTCGTTATTTCCGGCCCATACTCCGGCAACCAAACGACGTGTGTACCCAAACGTCCATGTGTCAAAAGGATAAATCTCATCTTCGCTTTTTCGTTTGTTGGAGGTTCCGGTTTTAGCGGCGTTGATTTGCCCGGGAATAGTGAGACGATCACGCCACCATCCCTCCGGACGCGCGCTAACATCACTTAGAATGTCGTTGATGAGATAGGCGATCTGTGGGTCCAAAATCAATTTTCGGTCTTCAGGAGCTTGATATTCTTCGAGAATATTTCCCCGTCGATCTTCGATTTTCAAAATCGCGATCGGATTCATTTTATACCCCCCATTAGCAAACACGCTGTAGGCGAGCACCATGTCGATCAGGCGCGCTTCCCCGGCTCCTAGCGCCAAAGAAAGACCATACCAATCATCCGGCTGGTTTAGTTGTATGCCCATCTTTCGAGCTAAATCAATCACATTGGGAATGCCGGCAAGATACCCTGCCTTGACCGCGGGGACATTGCGGGATTGAGCAAGTGCCTGGCGCATGGACATGGGGCCCATAAAAGTGCCATCGAAATTATCTGGTTCATACCACGATCCGAACTTTGTCATCACGTCGTAAAGAACGGTGGTGGGGGCATAACCCTTTAAAAACGCGGCGGCGTATACGATCGGTTTAAAAGAAGACCCGGGCAAACGCGGACGTAATGTAATATTCACTTTGCCGTCGATTTCATCATTCCAATAATCCGCGGATCCCACCATGGCCAAAATCTGACCGTTGTTCGGATCTACCGCGAGCAAACTTTCGTTCGTAGCGCCATAACGCGTCTTGTTGGTCTCGGCGTACTTGGAAACAATTTCTTCCGCGGAAGACTGCAAAAGAGGGTCGATGGTTGTCGTGATTTTTAAACCCCCTTTTTCGACCTGTTCTTTTCCGTATTTCTCCTCAAGCAACTCCCGCACATACATCACAAAATGAGGCGCGACAATCGCATCGCGATAATCGTTAAACTCTTTTTCGTTCGCCTCTTTCAGTGCCGCCTCCACTTCATCCGTGGAAATGTACCCCAGGATATTCATGCGCTCCAAAACAAAATCCACACGTCCTTTTACATAAATATCCCGCCGGTCAGCACCTTCCCCAAAAGAATACACATGACCCAATAACCCCTTGGTGATCGATTGAGCATTGTAATGCACCAAATCCGCCTCGGAACGAATGTCTTTTTTAATCACCTCCTCATCACTGATATGCACCTGAACATACTTGTTATTCCCATAAGGGGAAAAATAAGAAGGAGCCTTGGGAATGGCCGCCAAAATAGCCGCCTCGGCAATGGTTAGATCTTTGGCGGATTTACTAAAAAAAGCGCGTGCGGCCAGCTCCACACCATAAACGTTAGATCCGTACGGAATGCGGTTGAGATACATTTCCAGAATCTGATCTTTGGTGAACGCGTGCTCCAGTTTGACTGCCAAAATCAGTTCTTTTAATTTGCGGGTGTAAGTGCGTTCGGAAGAAAGGAAGGCGTTTTTAACAAACTGCTGAGTGATGGTAGACCCTCCGCGCTTTTGACATACTCCGAATTCGCCACAAATACTTTTCAGAATTCCGGGGATATCAATACCCGAATGCCGATAAAATTGATCGTCTTCGATCGCTAAAATGGCCTCACCGGCGTATTTGGAAATCTGATCAAAAGGAACCACTTTTCGATTTTCCTCACCATGAATGGTATAAAGAATATTGCCTTCCCGGTCACCAATAACGCTCGATTGAATCGCCACCAAATTCTGAACATTGTTCACGTCCGGCAAAAAGGGGGCCAACAGCAACACCAAAAAAAAGAGACTCAAAATCCCCACAATAGTCAAACCGATCAAAACAGAAATCAGGCGTCTCCAAAGGGGTATTTTAACAGAGCCATGAATACGTCCGGAAAAATGACGCGTGCGATGCATGCCTTTTTTTACTTCATGAACATGAAAAGAAGATTTTTGCATGGTATAGGCGCGATATTAAAAATATTATTTCTCTTCCGTTTCCACTTCCACTTTCGGTATTGGAGCCAGACGTTGCATGTTTTCTCTCAGCCCCTCTACCCAGTTGAAACCCAATTCCTTCATATCGATTTTAAGGTTTTCTCCGCTAATAAGCCATTGTGAATTATGTTTTAATAAATTCATGATTTGCTCCGCGGTAACGGTTGCCCCCATATGCAGAATGATCTGACGCCCGCCATGGTCAGTTGGAATGGTTTTTATATTGGTGATACCGGCCGCCTGAGCCAGCATTTTAACGTGTAAGATCTGGAATAAATTGTTCACCTGTTTGGGGAAGTTGCCATACTCCGCGATGAGGTCATCCTGAAATTCCGCCAGTATTTCCATATTATCTACCGAGGATAGTTTTTGATAAACGTTTACTTTATCTTTTGTATCCGGAATGTATTTATCCGGAATGTAGGCCTCCAACGGAATTTCAATCGACACATCGATGCGCTCATTGCATTCCGTGGTGGCACGACCGGCGTGCATTTCTTCGATGGTCTTGTTGAGCATACGCAAAAAGTGGTTCACGCCAACCACACGAATCGTTCCGTGCTGATTGACCCCAAGCACATCCCCGGCGCCACGGATTTCAAGGTCGCGCATGGCCACCTGAAAACCGGAACCCAATTCGCTGGCATCCACAATCGCACGCAAGCGTTTTTTGGCATCCAATCGTAACTGACGTGCCCGATACAAAAAGAAGGCATAGGCCTGCACCTTACTACGACCAATACGCCCACGTAACTGATACATTTGTGAAAGGCCAAAGTTCTCCGCGTTATCCACAATGAGAGTGTTGGCATTGGGGAGATCAATTCCATTTTCGATAATGGTGGAGGAAACCAGTACATCCGCTTTTTTTTCTTTAAACTGCATGACCCGCTGTTCAAGATCGGTCGGGCTCAATTGGCCATGCGCGACGATAAAACGAACTTCGGGCATGAGCTTACGATATTTTTCCGCGATGCTTTCGATCGTTCGCACGCGATTGTGCAAAAAATACACCTGCCCACCACGTGCCACTTCGCGACGAATAGCCTCTAAAATAAGATTGTCACTGTGTCTTCGAACCTCCGTAACAATCGGCAAACGACCGGGGGGTGGAGTGGTGATCGTAGTGATATCACGTAGTTTATTCAGACTTAGATTGAGTGTTCGCGGAATCGGTGTCGCGGTCAACGTGAGGATATCGACTTGATTGCGGATACTTTTAAATTTCTCCTTCTGTTTCACGCCAAAACGTTGCTCCTCGTCGATGATGACAAGGCCAAGGTTGAAAAATTTCACATCCTCTTGAAATAAGCGATGCGTGCCGATCACAATATCAACATCTCCCTTGCGGATCTCTTCCAGAATGCGGATCTGCTCCTTTGGTGTGCGAAAACGACTGAGCATTTCGATACGAACTGAACGCCCCTTGGCCCGCTTTAAAAAGGTCCGGTAATGCTGATCCGCCAAAATAGTAATGGGAGAAAGAAAGGCCACCTGTTTGCCGGATTGAGCTGCCTTAAAAGCCGCGCGCATCGCGACTTCCGTTTTACCAAACCCCACATCTCCACAAATCAAACGATCCATGGGCTGATCGGACTCCATGTCGTGTTTCACATCTTGAATCGCCTTCATCTGCCCGGGGGTTTCTTCGTAAGGAAAAGAGGCCTCAAAAGCCTTTTGCTCATCCGTATCCAAGCCATAATTATGCCCCTTAGCCTGCGCGCGTTTGGCGTAAAGTTCTAATAATTCTTTGGCGATTTTTTGAGTTTCTTTTTTGATTTTTTGTGTAACCCCTTTCCACTCTATAGACCCCAAACGGGTCAATTGTGGCTCGTTTTCCTCTCCACCGACATATTTGCTGATTTTATCCGCCTGGTCAATGGGCACAAAAAGGCGGTCGTTTTCGGCATAAGCGATTTCCAGATATTCACGATGAATTTCATCAATAACGCGTGAGACAACCCCTAAAAACCGGCCAATACCATGATCCAAATGAACGATCAAATCGCCAACGCGCAAGCCTGTCAAAAAATCCAAGTTGATTTTTTGGGCCACCTTACTACGAGACGATCGACTGAGACTAAAAAACTCTTTGTCGGTCAATAACTGAACTTTTGTTTGCGGATTTTGAAACGAATTGGGGACATTCTCCAAATCGGTCGCATCTACAATAATAATTTCCCCTTTGCCGACTTCCGTACCCTTCGCCTTTTTTAACAGCTCCATATCCTCTCCCAAAAGATAGCGGATTCTTTCTTCGTCAAAAATAGCCCTCAGCTCCCGCGTGCGCTTAGTCAAAATAGCGACACGCCATCCTTCGTGTAATTTGGAACGCAGGTCGTTTAACAGATCTAAAACATCGTAATATTTAAGAACTGATAAATAACGTAAATGAAAAAACTCCTCTTCGTTCTTGGGAAAAGAAGTGAAAATCAATTTATAGGCCGGGTTGACTTCAATTTTTCGATCGACGTTCTCATCTTCCTCATTAACATCATCTAAAATCACCAAATCATTCTCCGCGAAATAACTCAAAAAACTCCCCTTGCCCTCTCGAAGGTTGATGGGGAGAAAATCCACTTTTTTGAGCTTGCGTCCCAGATGTTTATTTTCCTGACCATAGAGCCACATGCCGGACACTTCATCAAAATCGACTTCAATTTTAACCACCTGCTCATAATTGGGAGGAAAGATATTGATCACTCCTCCGGAACGACGGTATTCTCCGCGATTCAGCACCACATCCGTTCCAAGGCGGTACCCCATGTGAATCAATTGATTGAAAAATTCCACAGGACGGATCTCCTGACCGGATTCAATAACCACGCCACTTTCCGTAATATCCTGATAAGTTGGAAGTGGGAGATTGACGTCTTTGTAGTTGATCAAATAAACCCTCCCTTTTTCATCATGAATGGAGGTAATGGTTTCGGTGATACGATAGTCATCCACCAATGTAGAAAAAAGATTGTCCAACGCGACAACCGGTCGGTCTGTCCAAAAAGACAGGTTGTTTCTGAGTTCATAAATATCTTTGTTGTCATTCACCAGCCAAAAAATATTATTAACCTCCTTTTCATTAACAAGATCGGCCAGCAAAAACCCCTTTGCAGCCGTACTTCCCACACCGGAAAGAACCAGGGGTGCCCCGGAAGTCAAGCCTACAAAAACATCACGGTGTAAACCGTTCGGAAAATAAGGATAAAGGTTCATAAAAATAGCTGTAGAAAAACGACAAAAACCTAACTATTCACTCAAAAAAAACTTATTTAAAAATGAGGAATAGGCTTAAGGAAATGAATTAAAAATAAAAAATTTAAACTTTAAGTGGCATAATGATATGCGTGTAGTCTTTCTTTCCAATCGCTTTAACGACAACGGGATTGGTTTTTTCGTTCACTTCAAACACCACAGCATTGCCGCCAATGTTACTCAGTACATCCAAAATATACTGCGAATTCAAAGCGATTTCACCCTCACCCCCCTTGGTTTCTACGGCCAACACAACTTCTCCACCGCCATATTGCGTGGTGTCGGTAGTCACTACGACGCCCTCTTTGGTGATGCGTAAAATAATTTTATTGTTGTTCTCTTTGGCAAAAATATTGATACGTTTTAGAACCATGCTCAAGTCATGAACATTAAAATCAATCTTTATTTTACTTTCCGTGGGAATAATTTGCTGATAATTGGGAAATTGCCCATCGATTAAGCGGGAAGTGATCTGCGTCTCTCCAAACACAAAAAGAACTTGGTTTTTAGAAATAACAACCGTGATTTCATTGTCCTCACCACCGGCATCTAAAACACCGGCAATTTCCATGAGTGTTCTTGCGGGAATGATGCAGGAAATTTCTCCGCTAGCCCTTTTTACATGAAGTGTTTTTTCGGCCAATCGGTAACTGTCTGTTGCCACCATTTTGAGTGTGTCTTTTTCTACATTAAAATAAACGCCGGAAAGAATGGGGCGAGTGGTGTTGAGAGAGGCGGCAAAAACCACTTGATTGATCGCGTTTTTGAAATCCGAAACCGACAAAACCACTTCGCTTTCTTTTTCAACCGTAGGAATAGGGGGAAATTCGGCTGCGGGAATGCCCTTGATGCGGGTGGTGGAGTCGGAGCTTTTTACAATGATCACTTCACCATCCTCCACTGTTAAATCAATTTTTTCATCTTTTAAATAATTGACATAATTGGTCAGCAAGCGCGAAGGAATCGTGATTTCTCCTTCATTTTTAACATCCGCTTCAATCCAGTAATGAATGGCAATCTCCAGATTGGTGGTTGTGAAAAATAACTTCTTGCCTTCAGCCTTCAGTAAAACGTTCCCAAGAACGGGTAGTGTGTTGTTTGTGGCAATGGCTTTACTGGTAATAACCAAAGCGGCAGCTAGATTTTTTTGTGAACAGGTTAAACGCATGTCTATTTTTTAAATTAAGTTAGACAATTTTTCCGAAAGGTAAGGGTATGAAAAGTAAGTAACACGATTTGATGTAATTTTATTATTTATAAACACTTTTGGCAAACCCTTTTTATTAGTATTTTATTTAATAATATTTATATTTAGTCGTAGTAAAGAGGGGTTGACGTTAATGCTTAAGATTATTTATTCGAAGAAGTAAAAAAAAGGTTAAATGGAAGCCAAAAAATAGGTCAATGAATACATTTTTTGTTTTCGGTAAAATAGTGTTTTTTTGAATCAGGGTCTCCGGATAATTGATTTTTTTAAAGTATGCACAATATGCGCCAAAACAAAACCGCTCACAGAAGCCCAAAATTGATGAAGGAATTTTTTGGAAAATGGTCACTTTGTCCATAATCAAGCGGTTTAAGTTGAATAAAAAAAATAGACAGCATTTTGGACAAAAACGTGTAAAAAATGTGTATAAAATGTAGATAAAATGGGCACAAAATAAATCAAATGAATCTGAGAAAGGGGTATAAGAAAAGTGGCATCCATTACCCAAAAAGCGGAAACCGTTGTGGATAAAAAAGTGTAACTTTGTATTGTCTAAAAAGGGTTATGAACAAACCGTTATTCTTTTCTTGGGGTTATACCCATGTTATGAACGGAAAAAGACAGCTTTTGTGCGCTTTTTTGAAGCCGATAAGTTCGAAAATGTTGTTAAAGAGGTTTGCCATAAACCACATAGCGACTACTCACGCTATCCGGTGGCCAGCAAGTATAAATAGCCATCTCGTTTCCTCCGCCATCCGCCAAAATACTCGTGTCTTGTGTGGCGGGGATAATGTCATTTTTATAAATCTGATACACATACCCTTTTTCTTTGTAGTTGATGTAGATTTTATCACCCGCCCGTAACTGATTGATTTGTCGTAAGACGACTTTATAAGGCGATTGATCCCACGCGTAGCCGGAAGAATGACCGTATAAAACAAATTTTTCTCCCGTCTCCGGAGACGCTAAATAATGGCCAAAAGGTGAATGTCTCAATACCTCCAAGGCACTGCCGGCATCATACGGATCCGCAAAACTGACGGGTTGATTGATGATGTTCAGGCGAGGAATAGTAATATTGTATTCCGCGGAAGTGATCGTGTTATTTTGGGTAAAGGGGGATCCATCGGTTTTTACTGTTTGTACACGATGGAGGATTTCCACAAACTCCCCACGTGTCATCAGTTGTGCCGGATGATAAAATTTATTTGGGCTGATGAGATTGTAAGCGCGTGCGTAATTAAAATAAGGCGCGGACCAATCGGTTGACTCTACCGCGATGAGCTTAGAGTACGTGAATGGAGCGGAATTTGCATTGAGTTTGTATGTACCCAAAATCATTTTCAGGCCTTCAGCGAAATTCATAGAATTAGCGGGCTTGAAGGTGTGATCGGGATACCCCTGCACAATGTTATGGATATAGGCCAATTCAAAATGAGGGCCGAACCAGTCTTGCAGAGAAACATCGGGTAGATTTATATAGGAATGTCCCATTTGCCGATGTTGAGCGAGGGCGTTCGAAATAACATCACGAGAAAAGTTCGCCTCCACCAGTATTTTGATCGCTTCCGCGCGGTTGATGGTGTTTTCCGGACGAAACTGCCGGTCGGAATAACCGCGAACAACACCCTTCTGAGCCAGGGTGGTAATCGAAGTAAAGTATTTATAGCTCGCAGGAACATCCCTAAAAGAAGAAGTGGCATATGCGACGCCAGTCACCGAAAGCTGACCTGCAAATAAAACCGCTGTGAGAAAAGCTAAAAATCGTTTCATAAAACCATCGAGTGGTTAATAGAGTTTATATTTTATCATAAAATTTATTATTGTCAATAGAAGTTTCCCCCTCACCCTTCGTCGTTCCGGCTACCGAGCCGTAATCCTCTCATTCTCCCCAAGAGAGGTGTGGTGTGAAATCCATTTCCGGTAGGGTCGTTTTTGCGATTCGCACCGTTATGTCATTACACCTTGAACAACCCATTTTACCAAAATAATGAGATAAATCCAAAAAAATAACACTTTATTTTTTCGCCTTTTCCTGTTCCTGATCCACTGGAGGCTGATATCCCAAATACGCCAATATGCTTTCTATGGATTTGCGATAAATAGGATAGCGCTTTAAGTCCCCATCCAGAATAATCTGACCCTTAAAACCTTGCGCATATGTAATCTCTGCAACCATGGGGAGGTCGGTTTCTCCTCCCACCAATAAATATCCATCATTTGATAGCGAAACTTTGTTCGGAAAATTGGTATTTGACTCGTGTGTTATTGCCCCAGATCTTAGCAGAGCTTCTCGATTCGCTAAGATGGCTTGGGTCCACTCTTTCAGGGCCGCCGCTTGGCCGGCTAAATCATGTTGTTTCACATCAAGTGTTGGGAGTTGCATTGGTTCAGTCATAAAAGCTTCTTAATTAATAAACGTTATAATTATAACTAAATATTTATATTGTGTCAACCGTTTGTCATTCTGCATAAGCATCAAATCCGATTCTCCAATAGCGGGAATTGCGAAGCGGCATTCTCAAACACAGGCTCTTCGTGCACCCCAGCCATATCGAGGAAAACGTTACCTACTCTATCAATCCTGACGACACGAACAGGGATTATGGCACCCGGCACAACCGCGCTTCGGAGCTCGACAGGAACATCAGCGTACGGCAACATACCTTCCACGCCAGGGGTAAGTTGTACAAAAACATTGTAGTGTAACGACAAATTAATTTTCAGATATAATATTTACTCATTTT
>PFOK01000006.1 GCA_002792495.1 Candidatus Peregrinibacteria bacterium CG_4_10_14_0_2_um_filter_43_11
TATGCAGTTTCATAATGGAGGATTAAATGTCCCTTCCATTATATCACATAATTGAATTTAAAGGATGAAACACTAGTTTATTATCCAATACGGAAAAAGAAGATCAAGTCATATTAGCGTGTGTCCTCCTGACTCACTCCGCTTTGCTCCGTGCCACGCTTCGCTCTCCTCCCGATGGTCGTCGGGGCGTACAACAGCAGTATATGCGGCGCTTATTACCTCAGCTCGGTAAACGCCCACATTTGGCACTGGTGTAGCACTTTTCGTGCTAAAATTATACCAGCACCAAACGTCACATATACTGCAACGTTAACGTAAATAACTCAAATTACCCCCTAATTAAGAGAAGGAAACAATGCAGTAATACCCCTAAGATTATTGAATACAAAAATACAGTAGAGAATGGTGTGTAAAAAAACACTTGACTTCATTTCTTTGATGCAGTAGATTTATGTGTGTAAATGAAAACTACATTAAAAGAAATCATTGAAGTAATTGCTGGCTACACCTTTAGAAACGCCATTAAAGGTGATGAAAATGGCAATATGTACGTAGTCCAAGCTGTTGATACCTATGGAACAAATGACATAGATTTGAAGTACCTACCAAAAATAAATGCCAATAATACACGCTCAAATGCTATTCTTAAGCGAAATGATGTAGTCCTTTCATGTCGTGGAGATTTTAGAGCCAGTGTCTACATCGCTGATTCAGATATATCTATCGCGTCTTCATCTTTGTATATAATTCGTATTAAAGATCAAAACAAAATCTTACCTCACTTTCTTTCAATTTATCTAAATTCAAAGATTGGGCAAAAATTCATAAAAAAAGTAGAAACCGGTGCAACGATAAAAACAGTATTAAAAAAAGATATCGAAAGTCTACCAATAAATATTCCAGCAATAAAAGTACAACAAGAGATAATTGATTTATTTAAAAACTGCCAAAAACAATCAAACATGTTATTAAAAAAAACAATTCTCATCCACAATATCGCTGATGGAGCTCTTAACCAAATATTAACCAAATCATAAAATGACAAATATTATTAGACAAGAAGAGCTTAATCGGATCCTCTGGCAAGCTGCTGATTCATCCAGAACCTCGCTGGATGCCTCTGTATACAAAGACTATGTGTTAGTCATGCTCTTTTTTAAGTACCTGAGCGACCTTTCCAAAAAGCGGCACGCAAAATACCGGGAGCGTTTTGGAAATGATGAAACAAGAATACAAGAAAAAATGAAATCTGACCGCTTCTATCTTCCACCGGATTCATCTTTCGACCACATTTACAGCATGCACGAAAAGGACAATATCGGTGAAATTATCAACAAGGCACTTCATAACATCGAAGACCATAACAAAGAAAAGTTAGATGGAATTTTTAGCGGTATCGATTTCAACTCAGAGGCTACCCTGGGAAAAGTGCAATCACGTAATAAGATGATTCGCCACCTTATAAACGACTTCCATAAAATTGATTTAACCAATGTGGATGAGGACGTTATAGGAAATTCCTACATGTACATGATTGAAAAATTCGGTTCACAGGCGGGTAAAATGGCGGGCGAATTTTTCACTCCTAAGCATGTTACCGCTCTACTTTCAAAATTAGCACAACCAAAAGATGGATTTAGAATATGTGACCCCGCCTGTGGATCAGGTGGCCTATTAATAGAAGCTGGTTTGCGAATCGAAAAGCAAGGCTCTAAGAATTACGCCCTTTATGGGCAGGAAAGCACCGGTTCCACTTACCAGCTCGCGAGAATGAACATGTTCCTGCACGATAAAGATTCAGCCCGCATTGAATGGGGCGACACCCTTAACAACCCACTTTTAGTTGAAGATGATAGATTGATGAAATTCGACCTTGTTATCGCCAATCCTCCTTTCTCGCTTAAAAAATGGGGTGCGGAAAACGCTGAAAATGATAAATACAATCGCTTCTTCCGTGGTATACCACCAAAAGACAAAGGTGACTTCGCCTTCATATCTCATATGGTTGAAACAGCTAGGCCTAAAAGTGGGCGTGTGGCCGTAATAGTGCCTCATGGGGTTCTATTTCGTGGTGAAGCGGAAGGAAAGATCCGGCAGGCATTACTCGAAGAAAATCTAATTGATACCGTTATAGGTCTATCGTCCGGCCTTTTTCAAACAACGGGCATTCCTGTTGCTATTTTGATCATCGATCGTTCGCGTGAAGCGGGTGGAGCGAATGAAAGCAGAAAAGATGTTCTGTTCATTGAAGCCTCCAGAGAACTTAAAGCGGGGAAAGCTCAAAACACATTAAGCCAAGAGAACATTGATAAAATCTACAATACCTACGCGAATCGTGAAGAGATTGAGAAATTCTCCCGCAAAGTAATGCCGGATGAAATCAGGGAAAATGACTTCAATCTGAACATCACGCGCTATGTGGACACCTTTGAAGAGGAAGAAGAAATCGATATCTTAGCAAGCCTCAAGGAACTGGCGGAGCTGGAACCGGAATTACAGAAACTGGAGAAAGAAATGGAACAACATCTTAAAGAACTTAAAATTCAATAAATCCAATTGATTGGTGAACAAATATTCACTAAAATAAGAGGGTCAACTCATAACACAGCCTACTATGACAAACGCTAATCTGGCAATCTTTGAAAACTACAACATCCGTCGTGAATACAATGATGAGAATGAGAAATGGTATTTTTCTGTAATCGATATTATTGCCGCATTAACGAGCCAAAAAGATTATCAGACCGCAAGAAAATACTGGAACAAACTCAAAGAGCGTTTAAATAAGGAAGGAAATGAGTCGGTGACAAAATGTCACCAACTGAAATTAATGGCTGCTGACGGCAAAAAATACCTTACTGACGTTGCCGACGCCGAAACTCTACTTCGTATCATACAATCCGTTCCAAGTAAAAAGGCGGAACCAATCAAACTCTGGCTGGCGAAAGTAGGCTACGAACGGATGGAAGAAATAGCCGATCCGGAAAGGTCGCTCAACCGCGCCAGGGAAAACTGGAAAAAGTACGGCCGGAGCGAAAAATGGATAGAACAGCGGATGCGCGGCCAGGAAACACGCAATAAACTCACTGACTATTGGAGTGAACACGAAATAAAAGAAGGCAAAGAATACGCGATTCTCACTAACATAATTCATCAGGAATGGGCGGAGGTGAGTGTAAAAGATCATAAAAAACTGAAGGGGTTAAAAACCCAAAACCTCCGCGACCACATGAGCGAAGCGGAACTGCTGTTCACCGCCCTTGCTGAACTTTCCACCCGTCAAATCGCGGAAAGTGATAACGCGACCGGCATGGTAAAAAACAAAGCCGCCGGCAAGAAAGGCGGCTCTATCGCCAAAAATGCCCGCAAGGAACTTGAAAGCAAGACGGGGAAAAATGTTGTAACCGGAAAGAACTTTTTGGAGAAGGCAAAAGATAAAAAAGAATTGCAATAAAAAAGGGTCATGATTATTACCCACACCTCTTCTGAAGCACTATAATTATATATCAGATACTTATCTGAAACTATAAAAAATTGTAATACATTAACCTACAACATATGAAAATCAACATCACCAAAAAACAATACGCGCTCCTTATAAAAATGCTTTATCTGGGCGACTGGATGATAAATGCAATTAAACTGCCAGATGATCGCAATAGGGAAGTTGATGAATTTTTCAGTTATATTCTTTCCTTCGCCAAAGAGTTCGGCATGGAAGATATGACAGATGAAGATGAAGGTGAATTTTCAGCCAGTAGAGAACTCGACGAAGATGACCTAGTGCAGGAAAGCATGGAAGCTTACAATGAGGAAACCTTTTGGGATGAACTGATCGACCGGCTGGCCGAAAGGGACTTTCACCGAAAGTATAGCACAGCGGAAATCCGCGCCATGAAAGACTGGATTGAACGGGCAGGCCATACAGATGAATTTAGGGATAAATACGCGGAGGAGTTTGAGAAAAACGGGCTGGATAGGCTGGAGATAGCGGATGGAAAATAAAAAATTTATACCAATAATGACTAACCCCACAATCCCCACAGGCTGGAAAGATTTAAAACTATCCGATATTACATCCAAAATAAGCGATGGATTACATTCGACTCCACAATATGTATCAACTTCAAATTACCATTTTATCAATGGTAACAATTTAAACAACGATCAAATTTTTATAACGAATACAACCAAATGCGTAAGCGAAGACGAATATCTGCTACACAAAAAGGAATTAGATGATTCGACAATCTTATTATCCATAAATGGCACAATAGGTAATGTGGCCTATTACAAAGGTGAAAAAGTTATACTTGGAAAAAGTGCCGCCTATATTAATTGCTCAAATCTAGTTGATAAACGCTATATTTTTTATTTCCTTAAAACAAATAAGACACAAAATTATTTTGCAAGTGAGCTAACCGGTTCAACGATTAAAAATCTATCACTTAAATCAATCAAAAATACTAAAATACTTGCCCCTCCCCTCCCCGAACAATCCCGCATCGTCGCTGTTTTGGAAACATGGGATAAAGCGATTGAAAAGCTGGTGCGGAAAATCGAGGTTAAGAAGAATGTCAAAAAAGGCCTGATGCAGAAGTTGCTGACGGGTCAGGTTCGGTTGCCTGGATTTAGTGAGGAATGGCTAAATATTGAAGTCAGTGAAGTTTTCAGCTTTTTAAAAACATATGCAATATCTCGGGAGAACCTTATAAACGGAACTTCAAATATCCAAGGTGTTGGGAATATCCACTATGGCGATATTCATTCAACTTATAGGGTAACCAGCATAGATCTAAAAAATGTATCTGTTCCATCTGTCAAAGATATGAATTTCACCCCAAATAAACAAGATTTTTTAATAAATGGTGATTTAATTATGGCTGATACCTCTGAGGATTATGAAGGTATTGGTATAACAATTTCTGTGCATGGTTTGGAAGATAAAAAAGTAGTTGGCGGACTTCATACCTATGTACTACGCGATAACTCAAAAAAGACGGAAGAAAAATACAGACAATACATATTTCAGAATCACGAGGTTAGGTCAGAGCTAAAAAAGATCGCTAATGGTGTGTCAGTTTATGGTATTTCAAAAAGTAATCTTTCAAAAATCAGACTAAATCTGCCACCTGTCGCCGAACAAACCGCCATCGCCAATATTCTCACCACTGCCGACAGCGAAATTGAAATGTTTAAAAAGAAATTGGCGCTTTTGGAGGCGCAGAAGAAATACCTGCTTAATAATTTGGTTACCGGCCAAATAAGACTTCCGGAATTTGTTGAATCGAAAAGACCCCTGACAGGGACTTAGACCACTGCAAGGGCTCCTTTCATAGTAAATCTATTTTATCTTAACTCCAAATAATATGCAAAAATCAGTTATAGAAAAACTCCGCAAAAACTTTGAAGATTACCGTCATGATGAAGGCGGTTTAGAATTTTGGCTAGCGAGAGAGCTGCAAGAACTTCTGGAATATACCGAATGGAGGAATTTCGAGAAGGTAATTGAAAAAGCTAAAGAATCATGCAAAAACGCTAAACAAAGCGTTTCCGATCATTTTGTTGACGTCAACAAAACGATCAAAATGCCTAAACAAGCAAGAAAAGAGGTATCCGACATTATGCTCACCCGCTACGCCTGCTATCTGATTGCTCAAAATGGTGATCCTCGTAAGGAAGTGATTGCTTTTGCTCAAAGCTATTTTGCTCTGCAAACGAGAAAACAAGAACTTTTGGAAGAAAGAATAGCCATGCAGGAGCGGATTGATGCTCGTAAAAAACTTACCGAAACTGAGTCGAAATTTTCAAAACTGATCTTTGAAAGGGGCGTTGACAATCAAGGCTTTGGCAGAATTCGAAGTAAAGGAGATAAGGCACTTTTTGGGGGTCATGACACGAACCAAATGAAGAAAAAATTGGGAATAAAAAGCGGACCTCTGGCCGACAAATTACCAACGATTACAATAAAAGCCAAAGATTTTGCGACTGAGCTCACTAATTTCAATGTAGAAAAAGGTGATTTACAGGGGGAGTCTCCTATCACAAAGGAGCATGTAAAAAATAACAGTGAAGTGCGAAAACTTTTGCAACACAGAGGGGTAAAACCTGAAGAATTATCACCCGCAGAAGATATTAAAAAACTTGAGCGAAAATTAAAGAAAAATGACAAAAAGCTATTACCATGAATGTCAATCAATTATACATAAGCTAATCACCCTAAAACATTATGATTCAAGCAAACTTTGACGAAGCCAAACAATCACAACTACCAGCAGTAGAACTGCTTGTAAATATGGGCTTTAAATACCTTTCACGCAATGATATCGCTCATCAGCGGGATATGGATAATTCTAAATTTATTCTGAAAGACATTGCCTTTAATAAGCTGCGCGAAATTAATTCTTATGAATACAAAGAAAAAGTCTATAAATTCAGTGATAAAAATATCCACGATGTTATTGAAGAATTGGACAATATTCCACTAGAAGGGTTATTGGATACATCCAAAAGTGTTTACCATATGCTGATGTCCATAGCCGGTAAAACGATTAAGGAATTTATTGATGGAAAGAACCAATCTTTTAATTTTAGATACATCGATTTTGAGAATCCTGAAAATAACGACTTTCATGTAACCGTTGAATTTGATGCGGAAGGAAAATCTACGATTAGACCCGATATCGTTTTATTTGTGAATGGTATTCCAATGACCGTTGTTGAAAACAAAAAATCAGGTACAGCCGTTAAGGAAGCTATAACCCAGATGAACCGTAATCAAGGACCGGATCACTGCCCAAAGCTTTTTATTTATCCTCAACTACTTATCGCAGCCAATAAGACAGAGCTTAAATATGGTACAACAGGAACGCCTGCCAAATTTTATACCCATTGGCGTGAAAAAGATGTGGATAGCAAAAAACTCGATGAAAAAATCAGCAAGTTAATTGAAAAGCCAATTGAGCAAGATGTGTATAAACAGATTTGTACCGACCTGAATGGATCAACGCTTGGTCACAAGCAGATCAGATCAAGAGAAATCTCTGAACAAGATCGCGGTATTTATCATTTATTCAAACCTGCCCGTCTACTGGATATAGCAAAAAATTTCATCTTGTTTGATGGTGGCGTAAAGAAAATTACCCGCTATCAACAGTATTTTGCCATTCAAAAGAGCTTAAAAACGATTGAAAAAGAAGAAGAAAGTACAACAGGTGTACGCCGTAAAGGTGGTTTGGTGTGGCACACACAAGGTTCTGGTAAATCACTCACAATGGTTATGTTTGTGAAAGCACTTATTGAAGATCCACGAATAGAAAACCCCCGTATCATCATCGTAACGGATAGAAAAGATCTAGATAAACAGATTTCTGATACCTTTAGAGCCTGTAATCTTAAAAAAGATGTTGTAACTGCACGGAGTAGTCATCATTTACTTAAATTAATTAAAGAAAAAAACCTGAACGTTATCACAACTTTAGTTCACAAATTCGAAAGTGCACGCAATCACCGAGCTGGCTTTGTGGATGATTCTAAAAATATTTTTGTTTTAATCGATGAAGCACATAGAACCCAAGGCGGTATTGCTAATTTAGAAATGAATCGTACAATTCCAAACGCCTGTTATATTGGATTTACTGGAACTCCTTTGATGAAAAAAGAGAAAGCCAGTTATTTAAAATTCGGTGGTTACATTGATAAATACACGATTGATGATGCCCTCGCTGATGGTGTAATTCTGCCACTTATTTACGAAGGTCGTTATGTTGAACTGACACAAAACAAAGAGCAAATTGATAGACAAGTAGAAAGAATTACCGCTGAGCTTGGCAAAGAGCAAAAACGCGAATTGCAACAATTCATCAACAAGAAAGTTATTCGAAATAATCCACAACGCATTGCGGAGATCGCTTATGATGTACAGGAACATTATATTAAGAATTTTCAGGGTAGTGGTTTAAAAGCTCAAATTGTTGCGCCCTCAAAATATTCAGCAATTCTTTTTCAGCGATATCTTGAAGAAAATGGAAAGATAAATACGGCTGTTATTATTTCTGAAACAACAGCAGATGAGGATGAGAAGGACTCACATAAAAAAGAAGTAGCTAACTTCCTCAAAGAAATTGGAAATAAATATCGCGATCTCACATCTTATGAAAAACAAAAAGTAGACAGCTTCAAACATAATGATGAGGGTGTTGAAATCCTAATTGTTGTTGATAAGTTACTAACCGGCTTCGATGCACCAAGAAATACTGTCCTTTATTTAGCAAAAGATTTAAAAGATCATAATTTACTCCAGGCAATTGCACGTGTAAACCGCATTTACGATAATGAGAAAAATCCTAAAACAGCCGGTTTTATTATTGATTATTCAGAAAATGCACAAAATATTAAATCCGCAATGGAACTCTTTGGTAATTTTGACGCAGAAGACGTACAAAACACACTCATTGATGTAATCACCAAAATTAAAGATCTGGAAGATAGCTATGATGTACTGCATGAGCGTTTTAAGGGGGTAAAAAACACTAAAGATGATCAGGCTTATGTGATAGCCTTAGAAGATGAACCGGAACGCGAACAGTTTTATAAGGAGCTGAATAATTTTATTCGAAATTTCAATGAATGCCTTGCTCTTCAAAACTTTGCAAATACCTTTAAGCAGATTGATGCTTATAAAATGGATTTGAAGAAATTTTTAGAAATACGCAAAACAGTAAGACTAAAATATGCAGATGATGCTGACTTTAGTGAACACAAGGAGCAATTGATTAAGATTCTTGATAAATATATCGATGCCCATGAGGCCGAGGTAATGACCAAACAAATCAGTATTAACGACACAGAGGCATTTTCTAAAGCTATTGAAAACCTTGGTTCTGACAAATCTAAAGCTGAGGCAATTGCTGCACAAACCCAACGAACACTTACCGAACAAAGAGAGAAAGATCCTGAGTTCTTCTATCGTTTCTCCGATAAAATCACAAAGCTATTAGAAAAGCTAAAGGAAGGGAAAATCGCTGATGTTGAAGCATTGCATGCAATGCGCGGAATTAAAGACCAGGTCGTAAATAAAGAAGATGAAAATATTCCAAGTGAAATAAGGGGGCGAAAAGGCGCTGATATTTTCTATCGAAATTTACGTGGCTTAATTGCACAGCACAATGTCGATGAAGAAACAATAATTCAAATTATCATCGATATTTATGAAATCCTTAAAAAGGAAGCCATTGTAGACTGGTATAAAAATTCAGAAATCAAACGAATCATTCACAATAAAATAGATGATTACCTCTATGACGAAGTAAAAATATCTAAAGGTGTAGATATTGATAATGAAGCAATTCAAAGTTTAGTGAACGAAATTATGCATTTGGCAGTAAATAATCATGAACTATTTCTTGCATGAAGAAGGAAACCTTTACATACGGCAAATACTCATATGAGTATTATCTAATTAAACAAGATCGGAAAACGGTTTCTTTGATAGTACAACCAAATCTGACAATCATCTTAAAATGTCCTATGGACTATAAAATGGATAAAATTGAACGCTTTCTGAAGAAAAAATGGAGTTGGCTGGAGAAGCAATTAAATTATTTCAAGAAATATAAAAAATCCCTGCAAGAAAAAGACTATGTTTCCGGTGAGAGTTTTTTATATCTCGGTCGCCAATACAAAATAATTATAAAGAAGACAGAAAAAAACAGTGTTACATTGGCAAAAAATCAAATTCATATATTCACAACAAAAGCAGTAAATAATAGCCAAAAGAACAAAAGGCTACTCGAAAAATGGTACGAAGAAAGGACATCATTGATCTTTAAAAAACAACTCAAAGAAACAATTAAGAAGTTTAATTACGATTTTCTTCCTAAATTGATCATCCGAAAAATGAATAAAAGATGGGGCAGTTATCTTCAAAACAAAAAGATTATCCTTAATCCTGAGCTCATAAAAGCCTCAAAAGACTGCATTGATTATGTAATTACACACGAACTCTGTCACATAAGCCATAAAAAGCATGATCAGAACTTTTTTAAGATGATGGATTCAAAAATTCCAAATTGGGAAAGGGTAAAAGAGAAATTGGAATTGAGATTTATTTAACACTTCCTACAACGAGAAAAAATGCGGTATATCCACTAACGATTATGTAACTCACTCGCTAAAGCGAGATGGTTCTGGGGGGTATTACTGCATTGATCTTAATGAGATTGGGGGGGTAATTTGAGTTACATCCGTTAACAGCAACTATAAGGTAAAAAAATAGTGTTTATTTGACTCGCTTCCACTTCAGATGGAACCACTATTTTTTTACCCATATTTGCCAGCGGTCGCCCTTCGTGCAATTATACCGTCGCCAAACTTCAGTTATTCATGGACGTTAGCCAAAATACTGCCTATCCTTCAGGGTTCACCGAACTAATTTTGGATAAAGTTCAGGATCGATAGTGCGTTCAAAACACTTTGAGCCCGTTTCGTGATTCCATACCTCATTAGAAGTGTCGTAATACCCTTTATAAGGAGCGGGCACTACGGGCTGATTCATTTCCGAAGATGCGAAAATGCTGGCCAGATTAAACGTCGCACAAAGCTGAAATTTTAGAGGACTGATGACTTTGTATTCGTAGGGAGAATTGGTTTCGGGATCACGCGGCGGAACAAATCCGGAGATCTCGTTTTTCAACGCATCAAGGCCTGAAGGCAACACCTCCTTCATCTGCCAGTAGTTGATCATTTCGCCCTGTAGCATCTGAAGATCGCTGACCCTTTGTTCATCCATGCGCATTTGACGCTGATGAGTGGGGGAACCCGCCACAAAAAAACTAAGCACAAGCATGATCAACACCAGCGCTGACGAAACCCAAGCGACGACTGCGGGAATTTTGGATTGATACGGCTTGCTCTGAACATCCCAAATGTAATAACTAAATACCCCTCCTGTCAGAGCCAACACCGATAACACCTTCAGCCCAAACGACAGGGTCAGCTCCCCGCCATAAAAACGATTGACCAGCTGGATCAGGTCGATGATGATCGTGATGGCGGCCACCAAAAGAGTGAAATAAACCAACCACTTCTGAAATCGAAGTTCATGTTTTTTAGGCTGGCGACGAACATCTTTCTGAATCAGCCACGATATCAATAATAAAATCGGGAATGAAACGATGAGCATGGAACTTGCGAATCGAATAGAATCCAAAATACCACTCGGATAATAATAATTGAGCGCATCCGGCAGCCAGTAGTTGATGTAGGCAAACGAGAGAGTGATTAAACTGATGACACAAATATACAGCGTGACCAGCATTAAAAGCTGAAGAAAAACATCTTTTGGAGTGGTTTTTAACTCAGTCATATAATTATTTTTAAGATGCTTATATTGTATCACACATATCAAAAAATGATTTGTAGACTCTCGCCAGTGAGCCGGCCCAACACACTAGTACATTGACTAATTAAATTTCTGATATAAAATTGAAGTAACGCAAAATCACTTTAACTTTATATCATGAAAAAAATAAAA
>PFOK01000145.1 GCA_002792495.1 Candidatus Peregrinibacteria bacterium CG_4_10_14_0_2_um_filter_43_11
TTTATCTATTTGTTTAACCCCGCCAAAATGGCTGAATCTAAAGCAAAAACGTACTTTAATCCGTTATTTTTTGTAGAATGTCAGGGATAATCCTCAGGATTTGCTAGATTTAGTTTCTTTATTGCCCACTGTGGAAAATCCTCACCTGGAGCTTTTTGAGGATTTTGATTTGGACCCGGAGCATGAAGAAACTTTTTTTGGCATGGATTTGGCTAATGTGAGGGTTGTAAAAGGATGTGGAAAAAGGTGTTTGCATTGCATTGTACCGGACTTAAATATCGAAAGAATGCCTTTTCCTGCTGTATTAAGAAACGCGGAGCGGGTGAAGCGATTTAATGAAAAAGTGCGCTCTCTCGTCGTTGATGTTTTTCAGCAAATAGAATCCGAAACCGGTTATAAAATAGGGGACTTCGATCGCTTTTGGCCTTGTTTCGATTCCGTTCCAGAAGAGGATCGTCAAAAGGTGATTTCGGTGTACCGCGCGCATCCCATTCAATCCGTTATTCCCTGGAGGGATGATTTTATTGAATACCCTCAGATTTTCTTTGTTAGTCGTTTAGCCAATTATTATGATGGTGATGTTTCCGAGTATCGGGATACGGCTTTTTTACATGAGGATGGCACTCCTGCGGATTATGGTGATGTTTTTAAAGCTTTTAATCATCCTTTGCGCCCTGTTGAATTCACTACGGCTGGGTGGAGTCGGACTGATCGCGTCGCTCAGCGTGCTATGGAAAAGATCGTTTTGTTGCTTCAAAGAGATCCACGGCATGGGCGATCCAATCTTGTGAATATCAGTGTCAGTCGGTTTCCGTATATGGCTCAGCGGGGTTATCCGCAGTATTTGGAAGCGATGAAAAACGTAATCAGAACACTTGCTCCTTTGAACCCTAATATCAATTTATTCGATAGTCCTGATGATCCTGAAAATGCTGATTTTATAGCAATTGTTGTCGAACCCCTTTTGATGTTTATCGAGTCATTGTCTACTGAAAGTCATTTTACTTTTAAGTCCGCGGTTGTTTCAAAATATGCAGGACGTATGGCTGATGGCAATCATGAGGAAGATGAAGATATCGCCGGTTTCAGCATGCCCTGTTATCATCTTTTTCCTGATGGAACAGTCGCTCATCAAACTCTTGGCAAAGGAAATCGTCCTACTCCCATAGGGGAACGACTTTACTCCCTCGCGGCTTAGGTTTATGTCAGCCCTTCACCGATTTTTTGTTTCAACTCTTCCAGATTCATTTTTTCTCTGGCTGAAACAAAGAGGGGATGAAGGTTTTTGTATTCACTGGCTAATGCTTTTCTGCGGTGTTCCGCGATCCTATCTATTTTATTGAAAATATGCAGGATTGGTTTTTGATCGCATTTGAGCTTTTTGAGCACTTCTTCCACAACTTTGATTTTCCAGTCCAGTTCCAAGTCATCCGCATCGATGACGTTTAAGATTAAATCCGCGTCGATCGTTTCGGCCAAAGTGGAATGAAACGCGTCGATCAGCTCGGGAGGTAAGTCGCGAATGAACCCGATCGTATCGCTCAAGAGTGCACATTCTTGTTTTTCGGGTAAAAATACTTTCCCAATGTGGCTGTCTAATGTGGCAAAGAGCTCATCTTTTATTTTCACATTCTTTTTGGTGAGGGCGGTAAGCAGACTCGATTTTCCGGCATTTGTGTATCCCACAATCGCGGCGGTTTTGAATCCGTAATCCCTTCTTTTGCGTCGCTGTCCTTCATGGTTTTTTTCGATTTTTTTCAGATATTGTTTAATCCCCTGCTCCCGTTTTGCGATGTGGCGTTTCATTACTTCAATATTTGTTTCCCCTTTACCGCGTGTTCCGATTCCACCCCCCTGTCTCATCAAATCCAATCCCATCTTAAAAATCCGTGGTCCCAAATGGCGTAATCCTGCGAGTTCAATTTGCAATTTTGCCTCCTTGGTTGTGGCGTGTTTGTCAAAAATCTTCAGGATCAAATCGATTCTGTCCCACACCTTGATTCCTTTTTGTTCCACCTGTTTTTCCAGGTTATAAATCTGTTGTGGTTTTAAAATATTGTTGATGACGATATAATCCGCCTTTTTTTCTACGGCTTCCTCCAGGATTTCTTCCAGTTTTCCTTTGCCGATGTAAGTTTGGTAATTTGGCAATTGCCGTTTTTGAATTTTTCGAATGATTACAAAACCGCCGTACGTCCACATTAAATGCTCGAGTTCATTCAAACGCGCCAGGCTTTCTTCCGGCGTTGTGTCAGGGGGAATGATGTCGACGAGAATAACTTTGGGTAATGTCATTTATTTAAATTCTAAATCCTAATATCTAATACCAATTTGATTTTAAAACATTGCTGATGGGTAAAATTATTTTTTTCTTATACAAGGCAATAAAAGTGAAATTTA
>PFOK01000017.1 GCA_002792495.1 Candidatus Peregrinibacteria bacterium CG_4_10_14_0_2_um_filter_43_11
CTACCACTACCGGATTGCCGTCGTCGTCAACGACCGGAGCCTCCGGATTTAGAGAAAGAGCAACGATCTTAGCGACCTGTTCCCTCTTTACATTGTCCATTGGTCCGAATTTGCCATTGCCGTATCCGGAAACGATTCCGTATGAAACTAGAGTTTCAACAAATGAGTAAGACCAGTCTGAAGCCTTAACATCTGAGAAAGATGGGCTTTCCGGAGTTACCATTGGGAAACCGAATGCATTAACTGTAATTTTAGCAGCCTGCTCACGTGTTAGAGAATCATCCGGTCCGAATTTTCCATTTGCGTAACCACTGATTACTCCGTTTGCTACGGCTGTTTTTACGAAAGGAGCGTACCATTCGCCGTCCTTAACGTCCGGGAAAGTAATTGCCGTTGATCCCTCTAGACCTGCAGCTACTACTACTGATTTTACGAATTCAGCTCTTGACATATTGTCGGCTGGGCGGAAATTGCCTGTGCCTGTAAATACACCAAGATCCACTAGGTTGTCGATGTACGACTTTGCCCAATGGTCTGCTGGGACGTCTGTGTATGATGCAGCTGAAACAGCCGTAGTCACCACAAGCGTAGATAGAATTGCGACTGTAGAAAGAGTCGCAAGAATCTTGCGGAAGTTAGCCATATTGTATATGGGTTAAAAATAAATAATTTGTTTTGAGAAACAGATATGAAGAAACAGATAAAAGGTTTTTGTTTATAAAGCCCTGCTATCCTATCGCACCCTCTTTAATTGGACGATAGACCTCACAAGACAGTTTGATTGCTATTTTCATGGGCGCATCTTTCATATTTATGCGTCCAAATTTTCAATTCCCCTAATTATTAAGGATCGATTTTTTGTTTGATTCAACAATAACGGGCGGGCAGGCCTTATCACGAATGAATTTACCAAAGCGACTAGTCATCGTCAATTATTTTTGGTTAGCCATCGCATGGGTACAGCGAGCCTTCTTGCAGGAGTTTCTGAGTTTCTTTTGATAGGCGGTGCGTTATTTTATCGTAACACAAGCCATTCTTTGATTTCCGGATGTTCGCCTTATATAACTTAGACCGGAGTGTTTTTGTTTCGCAGAAACGCGTGACAAAATTTTGAGATATGGTGAAGCTTGAGTTTTTGCGTAAAAGTGTTGACTTTTCGTGTGGAAGTTTTGTGGGTATTTTGGTTGGATTTGGGTTTTTGGGTAGGAGAGGTTGGTTTTGTGCTTGTGGGCTGTTGGTTTTCGAGTTTTATTTTTTTGGCGATTTTGTGCATTGATTGACTGGGATGGGAGAAATGTGTTGTGGAAAAAATGGGCTTTGGGTATTTACAAAGGGTTGGGAAGTGTGGTGGTTACGGGTGTTTTGTTTTGGAAGGTGGATTTTATGAAGATTTTAGGATTTTTCTCAAAAATTGTTTTTTTTGCACAAAAAAATACTCCGCATAAGCGAAGCCCTGACATCCGATTCACTCGGACAATATACCCTAAATAGTATATATTTTAAATTTACCTTCGGAGATTTCTTTGCCTATTCTATCAATTTTGGTGGAGATTAGGTCTTCCGAATATTTACTTAAATTCCATCCCATTTCTGAGTCTTTTTTGACGATCAGAACCGGCAAATAAACATTTTTTTCGTTTTTAGAAGTATAATCGCCCTAACTTTTCTTTTTGAGAGATATGCTTTTAAAATTTTGGCTCCAATAAAAGGAGAATATAGATCTATAAAGTTATTTATCCCACTTACATGCTTTTGCGTTTCCCTGAGTAGCTCTTTGAGGAGAGACTTGTCCTTATTTAATATTTTTTCTATCGACGATGTGATTTTCAGAATTGCCATTTATATTGATTTGCTTAGTTTACTGAAAGCATTTTTTGCTTTTTTTGATCTTAGAGTCGCATCTAATATTTTATCGAATTCCTGATCTCCAACGTAGAACGCCAATGTCGATTTTGTTTTCTTTCCCACAAAGTATTTCAGGAATAGTTTTGTTAGAGTACCAAGCCCTATTCCTAACTCTTCGTTTGCTTTTTTTTGCGCGGATAGTTTTAAATCCTTATCTATTCTTATTAGAAATTGAGAAGATGAAGACATAAATTTTATTGTTATATTGTATATATTAAGTATATACAACTTTCTTTCTTATTTCAATGTGTCTTTTTGTTTAATATCATATCGACATTAAATAAACGTGAAATTTTCGTGAAATATTTATAAGAAAAAACCATCCTCGTGGATGGTTTTAAATGTTTGCATAGGCGGCTATTTTTGTGCCACGTTTACTTGGCGATTTTCTATAACTTTTTCACCGTTCGTCTTCGTAAAACTGTCGCTACCATCGTTGCGAAAAGTGCAATTAATGCTCCCGGTCCTT
>PFOK01000027.1 GCA_002792495.1 Candidatus Peregrinibacteria bacterium CG_4_10_14_0_2_um_filter_43_11
CTTGTAATCTTGTAATCTTGTAATCTTGTAATCTTGTAATCTTGTAATCTTGTAATCTTGTAATCTTGTAATCTTGTAATCTTGTAATTTAAATGTTTATGTACTTTGCCGATGAAGCGGAAATCAACGTAAGGGCGGGAAAAGGGGGCGACGGGTCAGCCAGCTTTCGCCGTGAAAAATACGTCCCCAGGGGCGGACCGGATGGCGGAAACGGAGGGCGTGGCGGAAATATTATTTTTGAGGCGAATCGCAATGTGAACACGTTGGTGAATTTCATGAGTAAAAAACATTATAAAGCACCTCATGGCGTGCAGGGGCTCGGGCAAAAATGTTTCGGAAAAAACGGGGAAGACCTTGTTTTGGAGGTGCCGGTAGGAACGCTGATTTATGAAAAGAAAGAGGGGGATGAAAAAATTCTGATCGCGGATATGACCAAACACGGTGAACAGAAAATTATTGCCAATGGAGGATTGGGAGGAAAAGGAAACGCGAATTTCACATCATCCACTCGTCAGGCACCGGATTTTGCGGAACTGGGTGAGCCGGGAGAAGAAAAGGAATTGCGTTTGGAATTGAAATTGATCGCCGATGCCGCGCTTGTCGGCTATCCGAGTGTCGGCAAATCCACTCTGATCGCGCGTATTTCAAACGCCCGTCCAAAAATCGCCGATTATCCTTTTACAACTCTCATTCCGAATCTGGGAGTGGTGCAGATAGGCAATGTCGATTTTGTCGTCGCGGACATTCCGGGGCTCATCGAGGGCGCTCACGAGGGAAAGGGGTTGGGAATCGATTTTCTAAAACACATTGAGCGCACCAAAATCATCGTTCATTTGTTGGACGTGACCCACGAAAATCTGCGTCAGGAATATAAAAACATCAATAAAGAATTAAAATCATTCAGCAAAGAGCTTGCCAAAAAACCTCAAATTCTTGTGGTGAACAAAATAGATGCGACAATTTCGGAAGTGATTGACGAGGTCAACAAGGAATTCAAAAAAGAAAACCCCCTATTCATCTCTGCGGTTTCCGGCGAGGGGATAAACGATTTTTTATACCGTCTGAAAGACGAAATTGTGGCGTTACGCCGTCGCGATATGAGAGAGCATCCAACGCCTTTGCCTTCAAAGGAACGAAAAATATTCCGCCCGCACCTTGCCTTACCAAATACGCGCCAATTTGAGATTGTCAAAGAAGGGGAAAGATTCCGCATCACAGGAAAAAGAATCGAACAAATTGCCGTCATGACGAACATGAGCCAAAAAGGAGGAGTCCATCGCGTGCACGACATTCTCAAAAAAATCGGTGCTCAAAAAGAACTTCTTCGCCTGGGCATTAAAGAGGGGGATAATGTCCTCATCGGCTCTCATGTGTTTGAGTTTAAGACTCTTGACTGATGTTTTGTAATTTCATCAGTTTAATCCATCATTGCGATCATTTATGAAACTCCTTATCGGGCTTGGAAATCCCGGCAAAGAATACGAAAGCACCCGTCACAACGCGGGATTTATGGCCATGGATCATTTGGCCAATCATTTTGGATGTGAAGCCTTTAGATTTTTCGATAAACACAAGGCGGAACTGACGACGGGGCAAATTGGGGGTGAAAAAGTAATTCTGGTAAAACCGAAAACTTACATGAATTTATCCGGTGAGGCGGTTCAATCCATTATGGGTTTTTACAAAATCCCGATGGAAGACATGGTGGTTCTTTACGATGATGTGGATATTCCTTTCGGAGCCCTTCGTGTTCGTCCACACGGTTCCGCGGGCGGGCACAATGGCATTAAATCGCTCATTCAACATCTGGGCACAAGCGACTTCAATCGAATTCGTCTTGGAATCCAGCCAAAAGAACCTTTCCCGGGGGCGTTGGAGGATTACGTACTCGGGAAATTAACCCACGAACAAAAGGATACGCTTGATAAGGTCATTCTCATTCTTCCTTCCGCGGTGGAGCTTTTGTTTAAAGAGGGGATTGAATCTGCCATGCACCAATTTAACGGTCTATAGGAGGTAACACTATTTCGGGAACAGCATCGGGGGCTGGAGGAGGCGAACCATCAGGGGGAAATGAGGTGGACATCCCGCTTTACGCTGGGGGTTCTACTTTGCGTTGTAACGGCACGGCAACAGCACTAGGGGCGGAAGGCGGTGTATTTGGAGGAAAAAGAGGGGATATTCTATCTCGTGTCGCTTCTATGATGAGTTCTTTCATGAGCCTTATTGCTTCTACATAATCAAAAAGATCCGTAATGTCATTTTGGACATATTTTTTTTCAAGCGTGTAAAATTTATCTGTACGGCTATATCCATCGCCTAATACTAATTTGCAATA
>PFOK01000106.1 GCA_002792495.1 Candidatus Peregrinibacteria bacterium CG_4_10_14_0_2_um_filter_43_11
CTTCGCCCGCCATAGGCGGACTTCGCTTAATATATATTTTTTAAGTAACAGTGCTCGCAGTATACCACCTCCGGACGGTCGGGAGAATAAGTGGTTTGGATTTCCGACTGGCATTTGGCACATTGGCGAGGCCATAACCGATAAGGCGCGCGTTTTTTTATAAACTGCCTGCGACGTTCATCAGGGTGAAAGTGCGGAAGAGGCAAGCCATGATGGCGATAAAATTCAAGTTCTTTACGGATGATTTTAAAAGGCTTTTTCGTCGCTTCACATTCAATCGCCCAATTAAGCACATCATCCGGCACATCCTGAATTGATTCGGGCAAACGGTGAGCAGGAATAACACGGTTCGCCTTCACCTCGGGTTCATGATCATTCCATTTCCAGCCTTTTTCCAATGCCTCCGCTTTTGTGAGGGGGAAATATTCAAAAGCAATCGTTTCGTTGTAGCCAAATGGAGACAGGGAAGCTGGAAAAAATCGCCCCCACTCCCCCGCTTCCACCATCCATTCTACAATCCGATCCACCACCCGATAATAGCCCTCTTTTGAATATTGTTTGTTGAAAATGCAGTATTTTTTTCGGTCTAAGCCTGTACAACCAAAACAATCCTGACAGTTGTAACAGTACATGCAGTAAAAACAATCCGAGCAACTGCGCATGAAATGGGAAAAGAAAATTTGTTGCCCCTTCATAATCCCATCTGAGCGATAACTGAATAATGCTTCCGCATTATTGCAATACATCATGTGATGACTTCCTAATCCAATGGCAACACAGTAATGGCAATTTTCACCCCCTCGCACAACATCAAAACAGTAATGACAATCTTTGGCTCCATCTAAAAAATCTCCCGTGCTCTCTTCACATCCCCTTTGACGCGCAAAACGGAAGGGAAGTGTGAGTTTGAATGTTTCGAATTCTTTTTTGAACAATTCTGCCCCGGAATGGGTGTTTAATTTCAGCTCTTTTATTTTTTGATCGTATTGTTCCGCGGAATAGGGCCGGTTAAAAATGTGATGCTTTTTGTCTTTCAGATTTTTACAACCCACACAATACTGACAATTCATGCAATCGTCTAAAAACCGGCTTGCAGAACAATTTTGGCAATCTTTTAAATAAAATCCATTGTAACAGTTCGTAGAATCCATAGAGTCGTAGCAATGCTGACATTGCGTTATCCCTTGGCAGTCGATGCAGTCTTTTGAAAAATAAGCGGTGCCGTAATAAACATCCTCCGATTGCACTCCAATCATGAGATAACAATTCTTATTTTGGTGGCCAAAATTAGTGTAATCGCAATTTTCGGATGTGCCGTCCTGTACTAAAGCGATTTTTGGAACAACTTTGAATAGCTCGCCGAATTGTTCAAAAAAAGGACGATTGAAATCGAATTCCCGTCCATAATCAGTCGCATCCCACGCGTCACTCCACCATTCGTCATGACGATACACAACATCGGTTTTATCGGGAGAATAGATGGAAATAATTTCCTGTCCGGAGAGGCTCGATTTGCGTTTGTAAAAAGTATAATGATTACGAAACGACCAACGGTTCTGAAGGTCGCATTGCAAATCCAGATCCGGCTCCGGTAACCCATATTTTTTACCATCAATCACGGGGGTGATTTCGTGCAAAAGACGGTGATCCGAATCCGTGAATTTGAGAGGCTGATGGCATTGATTGCATTTTTTCATAATTTCAGTGCTACAGAGAATTAACTACTAACTATTAACTACTAACTATTAACTACTAACTATTAACTATTAACTACTAACTATTAACTACTGAGAACTGAGAACTGTGCCCACATTATACCTGAAAAAAAATACTTGATAAGTAAACAAATGTTCACTATAATGAAATCTAAACTAGAATAGTATGACACCAACGAATAAGAGATCAAAATCCATTATCCCCATTGAATCCGTTGAACGATTGATCCATTTTATTCGTGGCCAAAAAATAATTCTTGACCGTGATTTAGCAAAGCTATATGGCGTTGAAACAAAGACAATCTGTTAAGCGTAATTTTGAGCGCTTCCCAATTGACTTTATGTTCCAACTTTCCAAAGAGGAATTTGAAAATTGGAAGTCACAAATTGTGACCTCCAATCCAAAAACCAGAATGTCACTTAGAAAAAGACCTTACGTTTTTACCGAGTAAGGTGTAGCAATGCTTTCTAGTGTTTTGCGTAGCCCACAAGCCATTGCAGTTAATGTCGAAATCATGCGGGCTTTTGTACGCCTACGTTATGTTCTAACTTCTCATGAAGTACTATAGCTGGAATAGTATAAATTGGCATAATCCCATTCGTCATTTCGACCCGCCTGAAGCAGGTGGGGAAGAAATCCCTTTGCCCACTA
>PFOK01000026.1 GCA_002792495.1 Candidatus Peregrinibacteria bacterium CG_4_10_14_0_2_um_filter_43_11
TTGGCGGAATACAAAGTGTATTGGATGACAAAGGCAATGTAGTTTGTACCAACGATTATTTGCCTTACGGCGAAGAACGGAACGGGGATTGTATGGATAAAGACGAGGAAGATTACGGATTTACGGGGAAGGAAAAAGATGAAGAAACAGGACTGATGTACTACGGCGCACGGTATTACGATCCGGTGATTGGGAGGTTTACGAGTATGGATCCGGTGACATTGGGGGAAGGAAGCAAGAGCTTGGAATCCATGCTTAAAAATCCACAGGCATTAAATCCATATAGTTATGCGCTAAATAACCCATTAAAATATAAAGATGAAACAGGTGAATATGCTGAAACAGCTATTGATGCCATATTCTTAACACTTTCCTTGCGAGATTTCTATATGAACCCCGGCATAGGAACTGCCTTTTGGGTAGGGCTGGATGCTGTAGGAACAGCATTACCAGTCCCATCAGTATTTAGCTACATTAAAAATGGCGCAAGAACTACTAAAATTGTTAGTTATTTTAGTAATGTTGCAGAACGTACTGGCAAAAATTTTATAAGGCTAGCAAAAACTTTTGCTGATAATGTGTTTTTCAAGCAGAGTAGAAGAATTTGGACTGAAGGAGCTGCAGGTGATAATTTAGCTAACCTTATAGGGCATGCCGAATTACATTCTACGGAAGTCGGCGCAAAAAATTTGGAAGATTATTATAATAAAGCGAATGATTTTATAGATAAAGCTATGCACAAATGGGAAGATAAAGGAGATTTAAGATACTTTGACCCAAAGACTCAATTAACGGCAATTGAAAAAAATGGGAATATAGCAACTTTTTATAAAGTTACGAAAGAAAGCGATCTCCAGGAATATATGAAAAAGGTTGAAAAAGTAAAAAAAGCTGAAAAAGTAAAAAAATAATTACACCCATGGAAGACAAAAAACGTATCATCAAAAAATACAAAGGGCTAATCTTAGGCAAACAATCGGAGTCTAATCATGGATATTCTGTTCGTAGCTTTTCTGATTTCACTAAGTTGACTGCTTTTTTTTATAAAAACCCACATTATGACCTAATTTTGACAAAGAGTGGAGTTCTATTTTTAGATGAATATTACGGAGTGAATACGTTAATTGGAATGATAAAAAAAGATTATGAAAAAAAGACAAAAGATGAAAAAAAAATAATTTGTGAGACAAAAAATTCAGTAATCAGAAAATTAAAGACACTTAAAGAGTTTAAAGAAGCGTTGCTTGGTATAAATGAAGATCACTCCGAAAAATATTATACAGAAGATCTGGCAGATATAGATATTCTTAACTCTTTTTTAGATAAACTGATAAAAGGATTGGTGACACTAAATAAAAAAGGGGAAATATTTTTAGAACACTTTTATTCGAAAAATATTTTAAAAAACATTATCACTGCACAGCTTCTTACAAAAGAAAGTGAACAATTATCGCTTAAAAATGAGCTTTTTTCTGCCCATGATTTACCACTCAAAAAACAAGCTATTTTAAAAAGATATGAAGGAAAAATCTTAGCCGAAACAAATTACAATATTCATCATGCTAATGAATCTTATAAATTTTATGTGAATGACCTAGATACGCAAGAAAAACTCATCTCATTCTTATATGAATTAGACGCTCATGAAATAACTCTGAATAAAGATGGGGCTGATTTTCTCAAAAAGTTTTATGGCCAAGTAAAACTCATTAATATAATTGAAACAGAGAAAAATACAGGAGGAGATCTTGGCTCCTACAACAGGCTATTTCAATAACAAACAAGGTAAAAAGCTGTTGTCGGTTTACACGAATACGATTAAAAAGAGAATATTCCGAAGGGGTGGATAGTATATTGCAGGAACTTTTCATTTTTTACTCTAATGTAAATTCCTTTTCTACTTTCGCTGTTTGGCTACCCATGCCGTAACCAGTGAATGTGGCGCGGATAATAAGACCACTGGCATTGCCCGCATGGTAAATTGGATTAATAATACCATCTTCTCCGACAAGTCCTTCTGAAGGCTCAAAACTGCCGGGGTTGTAGGTTTCATCCGGGGCATTCAGCATCTCCAGTTTTGTGGTGTAACTTAAAGCGCCGGGGGCGGTAATGGTGACGGGGTTGGAATAACCGGAAACAATGTATCCCCAGGTTTCCGAAGTATCTATCTCAATCTCCCCCAGCTCCGGTGCGGGGAACTCCAGAGGAACCTGCGTGCTCACATTGCCCGCCTTATCCGCCGTAGCAACGGTAAAAACAGCGTCTTCATCCCCCGCTTCGGTAGCCGCGGTAAGCGAGGCAAGGCCATCTGTGATATCACCGACTAAAATCAGTTCCCCGTTACGGTACAAGTGAGTTTCGGCGGAATCTTCGGAAGGAGTGAGATTTACAGTGAAGGACGTACAGCCGGGAGTGAGTGAAACGGAATCAACGGTCGGTGCTGACGGAGGGGTGACATCCGCTTCGGTAACCTGAACGGGACCGGCGGTACTACTGGTGCGTTGCTGCTGATCGGCGGCGGCAATGGTGTACTTTCCGGGAGCCAGTTCGACGGAGAAATCGCCATCACCGGGGTTATGGGGAATAAATTCAATTCCCGCGTTGGGGTCATCCGACTTGGAATTGGGAAGATCGGTACGTTTGAGAACAATGAAATAAGTAAGATCGGGGTCGGGGAGAGTGCCCGTTAAAGTTGCCGTTTCCCCGGGGAGAACGGTAAACTCAAATTGATTCAGAACGGGGGAGCCTGGAACAGGGGGAAGAATATCCGGATCGGCATCGGTATCGGGAGGGGTGACGGTATCTGGCTTGGCGGTATCGTCCGGAACCGTGTCTGTCTGTTTAGCGGTATCTACAGGTTCAGCGGTATCCGGATTGACGGTTGTATCCGGAGGAGTCACAACATCCTGATCGGGACCGGCATCTTCTTCCGTTTCGGCGATTCCATCTTTAGGGTAACCCGCGTCCCCTTCCGTAACATCCGGAAAAACGGCGGTATCCGTTCGGGAGAGGGTGTCTGTGGCGGTATCTCCTCCCGCGGTATCGTGAGGGGCGGGTTTGCTTCCTTCCGGACCGCAGCCGCCGGCAAAACCAAGCGCGGCCCCCAATCCCA
>PFOK01000064.1 GCA_002792495.1 Candidatus Peregrinibacteria bacterium CG_4_10_14_0_2_um_filter_43_11
AGGCGATAGAATGAATGAGGACATTTTATTTTGATTATGAAGTAAATCATAATCATTATAACACTTCGAAATTATTTTGGAAAGCTAGTATACTAAACAATTCCGCAGATCAGTGTGAGCGAGCTATTGCTTAAATCAAAAGATCCACAAGCATCATTTCGCATCACCTCTTTGCACTTCGTATTTTTTGAATAGCCTGGTAAACAATTCCGGAACCAAGGCCATTTTTTCCGGTGTTTCCACATAAGCGATACGCATCTGAGTGACTCCCGGGTTTGCTTCTCCTGGTTTTATGCTATAAAAACCGGGCATGGTAGAAACGAGCAAAGTCATTTGAACGTCACCACGAGCTGTTTGAATGATCGCCGATCCTTCCCGGGCGCACCACAATACAAAATCATTCGCATTAAAACCGGGTTTGGCAATATCACGGACATCCACTACCGAATAAATCGAGGCCTGTGGCTGAGAAACAATCACGCCCGGTAACATGGTTCGCAAATCCCGAGTTAGGGTTGTCATCATCGGAGCATAATAATCTCTTTGCCTTTGAAACCATGCATTTAGCGCTTCACGGCTTTCGTTGGCCAATGCGCCAAAAACATGCTGGGAAAAGGCATTTGCACACAACGTTACCGTTCCTTCTGCAACGGATTGTTCATGAAAGCGGGCATTGTCCGTCACCAGCGCACCGATGTGCACACCACAACCATTCCACACCTTGGAGCCGGTTTCGATACTCATACGTCTTCCGGTGATTCCTGGCACCGCTTCTTCCGTTATTCCCCAAACGCTCGAAGTGGGTTGACCTGTATATTGAAGCTCCCGATAGGCTTCATCACTCACGAGCCAAAGGTTGTGTTTAACACACAATCGAGCCAATTCCTCTAACGTTTGCTGATCCATGAACTGCCCGGTGGGGTTGTCGTAGGGGATAACGACCAATGCCCCCGGTTTTTCCCTCTCGATCACGCGTTCAATTTCGCTCAGGTCAGGCAGGGCGAATTCGCCATCTGTTTGCAGTTCCCGATTCACCGAAACCGTTCCGCGTCCCAATCGTTTGCCAAGTGACGGGTAATTGGTGTATCCGGGGTCCAGCATTAAAAGCGGTTTTTCGGAAGTACCGGCAGGGCCGCAGCATCCTAAAATCATCAGTTCCATCGCGTCCGATCCGCCATCGGTGACCTGTACATACAATCCTGTCGTATCAAATCCGCTGGCGGCGATAACATTCAAAAAAGCCCTTTGTGTTTCCTCTTCACCGACGGTGCTAGTGTATCTTACAACTCCATCTGCGAACGCCTCCCCGGGTTGTCCTATTTCGCGTACTCTCGCTTGCATAGCGGGATGCATGGGCAAGCTCACATTACCAATGTGGGTGCCAATTGCTTCGGTAACCGGTTGGTTTGTTGCACGTTCTCTTTTCTGCCTTGCGGCGAACTCAATGCCGGCAATTCGTATTGCGGAAGGTTTTATAGACTCAAAATGTGCTGAAAGTTTAGGGGAAGGGTATTGTTCGAGTGCCATAATAAAAAGGGTTATTTTGATCCGAATTATATCAATCGCTTTTGGCTTTGTCATGCTAAAATTGATCAATATTTTTATTCAGAGTGTTTCCCTTTTTATAGTTAGGGGGAGTGGCATAGACTACAAGATTTTACAAAAAAAAGCATAAAATAAAGTTAGATAAGAATGTTTTTGTTTATTCCTTAATCTATTCCTTCTTATGGAAAAACAAATTGCTTTTAATTTTACGCTTCCGGATCAAACAGGAAGGGTGCGTCGGCTATCGGGTTACGCCGGGCGATGGGTATTGCTTTATTTTTACCCCAAAGACATGACACCGGGTTGCACCACGGAAGCGGAGTGTTTTAGGGATCAAATGAACTATTTTACAGCTCTGGATGTACAGGTACTTGGCGTGAGCATGGACACGATCAAATCTCACAAAAAGTTCACCGAGAAACATCAATTGAATTTCCCCCTCCTGTCCGATGTTTCAAAAAAAGTGGCGCAAAAATACGGGGTTTTGATCGAAAAACAAAGGTTTGGTAAAAGATATCAGGGGATTCAGCGGGATTCATTTTTGATCAACCCCGAAGGACATATTGTAAAACACTATTCAAAAGTTGACCCAAAAACTCATTCTGCGGAAGTATTAAAAGATTTAGAGTCCCTCAAAAGACGGGGGAATAAATAAAGACGATTTTTAAAATCAACAACTTTTCCATGCGCTATAGCTAAATCAAAATAAAATGA
>PFOK01000122.1 GCA_002792495.1 Candidatus Peregrinibacteria bacterium CG_4_10_14_0_2_um_filter_43_11
CCGTATGTTTCACAAGAATACGGTGATCTTCGATTTTAAAAACCCTGCCCTCATCTTTGGATTTGAGCGTGGTTTTGTCAATGCGGGAACGGGCAATGATTTGCTTAGGACGAATCACTTCACCTTTTTTGACTAAAACTTCAAAATCAGGATTGAGGTCATATTGATCTTCGCCTAAATCTTCAGCAGTGATCAGAACTTCGGTTTCATCTTTTTTGCTTTTAAGGCTAACAATACCGGAAATTTCGGCAAGCACCGCGCTAAATTTAGGAGAGCGGGCTTCGAACAATTCTTCAACCCGAGTAAGACCCTGAGTAATATCTGATCCATCCGCCACACCTCCCATGTGGAAGGTACGCATGGTCAACTGAGTACCCGGCTCACCGATACTCTGAGCCGCGATAATACCCACGGCAGTTCCCAATTGAACTGTTTTATTGGTTCCTAGATCACGACCATAACATTTTTGACAGATACCATCGGTTGTACAACCCATGATACTGTAAATCGTCACTTCAGGAATGTTCAGTGCCTCGATTTTAGACACAAGAGCGGTTCCTATTTCAGTGTCTTTTTCGGCCACAATTTCTCCTGTTTTAGGATCGACAACATCGGAATAAAGAGTGCGACCATAAATACGTCTCTCAAATTTTTCTCCGATATGTTCACTTTCGGCACGAGTGACAACGTAATGAGCCAATGAATCTATATTTTCAATCACCACAACATCCTGAACGGCATCCACCAAACGACGAGTGAGGTAACCGGCTTCAGCAGTTTTAAGCGCGGTATCGGATTTACCTTTACGACCTCCATGAGTGGCAATAAAGTACTCCAGAATGGAAAAACCCCCCTTAAGATTAGAGCGGATCGGCAATTCGATCGTTTTACCGCTCGGATTGGCAACAAGGCCTTTCATGCCACACAACTGCGTGATCTGTCCCCAGTTACCACGAGCGCCGGAATCAATCATGTAATAAATATGGTTTTCGGGGTGTTTTTTAAACAAATCAATCATCTTGGCCGCAATATCGTTTTTAACACGAGACCATAAACGGATGGCGTGATTGTAACGCTCATCTTCTGTGATCCACCCTTTCCAATATTGATTGTTGATTTTACGAATCAATTCATCCGCCTCTTTTAAAATGCCTTCTCTCTCGGTAGGAACAATCATGTCAAATACGGAAATGGAGAGACCGGATTTGGTAGCGAATTTGAAACCGATGCGTTTGAATAGATCGGCCACTTTCGCGGTAATTTCTGTGCCAAGCGTGTCTAAAATTTCCGCCAACATACTATGAAGATCATTTTTACCAAGACTGCGATTGATGTAACCCAACTCTTTAGGTAAAAAACTATTGAGAATCAAGCGCCCAACCGTGGTTTCAATGATTTCAGGTTTCTCTTCGACCCCAACAAGCACACGAGCCTTAATGAAAGCGTGTAAATCAACATACTGCATACGATAGGCATTGATCGCTTCGTTGATATCCGAAAAAACCATCCCTTCGCCTTTTCTTCCCTTAAAAGCCTGTGTTAAAAAGTAAACACCCAAGACCATGTCCTGAGAAGGCGTGATAATAGGTTCACCGGCAGAAGGTTTGAGCAGATTATGGTCAGAAACCATAAGTTCTTTAGCTTCTTGCTGAGCTTTTTCGGAAAGAGGAAGGTGAACCGCCATTTGATCTCCATCGAAATCCGCGTTAAAAGCCGCGCAGACCAAAGGATGAATCTGAATCGCTTTTCCTTCAATGAGTACCGGTTTAAACGCCTGAATACCCAAACGGTGTAGAGTAGGAGCACGATTGAGCAACACATAACGCTCTTTCGTTTCTTGCTCAAGGATATCCCAAACCTCTTTTTTACCCCCCTCAATCAATCGCTCGGCGCCTTTCACGTTATGCGCCAATTCCTGCCGAATCAGTTCGCCGATAACAAAAGGTTTAAAAAGCTTTAAAGCCATTTCTTTAGGAATTCCACACTCATTCAACTTGAGCTGAGGACCAACCACAATAACGGAACGACCGGAATAATCCACACGTTTACCCAACAGATTCTGACGGAAACGACCCTGCTTTCCCTTAAGCATGTCGGAAAGAGAACGAAGTTTTCGTTTGTCTCCGGCGGTAAATACGGCGCGGCCTGCCCGAACGGAATTGTTGAAGAGCGTATCAACGGCTTCTTGCAACATGCGCTTTTCATTACGACAGATCACTTCCGGAGCACCAATGGCGATAAGACGCCTCAAGCGGTTGTTACGATTGATAACGCGACGGTACAAATCATTTAAATCACTGGCGGCAAAACGACCTCCATCCAATTGAACCATCGGGCGCAAATCAGGAGGAATAACAGGAAGTTGCGTGACCACCATCCATTCCGGTCGAATACAGGCGCGTTCTAAGGCACTGGCCAGCACCAAACGTCTGGTGATTTTTTTCTGACGTTGACCGGAACTACTCTTAAGATCTGTTTTGAGTGTTTTGATAAACGCGGGAAGATCCATGAGCTCCAGTATTTTACGAATGGACTCGGCGCCGGTACCCGCATGAAAAACATGACCGAATTTCATCGAAAGTTCACGGTATTCAATCTCACCAATCACCTTTCCGGCCTGCAACGCCTCCAAATCTTCACGAGCCTGATTGTGCTGAGCATCCAATTCGGTGATTTTTTGAGCGTAAGAATCTTCCATACGAAGCATCTCTTCCGTCTCGGCCTCCGCTGTCACTTCTTTTTCCACTTTTTTATCACGCTTCTTAGCCTTGAATTCGTTGGATTTGGCTTTGAATTCGTCCTGAATTTGCTGTTTGTAATGTTTATAATCTTCATCGAGCTGTTGCAACACTTCTTTTTTGGATTCATGATCCACACTGATAATGATGTAAGCCGCAAAATAAATAACCTGTTCGATCCCCTTGATGGGGAGATCAAGCAAAAGGCCAATACGACTTGGTGTGGAACGCAAAAACCAAATATGAGTTACCGGAACCGCAAGGCTAATATGCCCCATGCGCTCACGACGAACGATGGAACGAGTGACTTCGACGCCACACTTTTCACAAACCACCCCGCGATAACGAATGCGTTTGTATTTTCCGCAATAACATTCCCAGTTTTTGGTGGGACCAAAGATTTTTTCACAAAACAAACCATCGCGCTCCGGCTTTTGGGTTCGGTAATTGATGGTTTCAGGCTTCGTCACTTCGCCGCTGGACCAGCTTAAAACGGCCTCGGGGCTAGCGACAGATAGGCTGATCGCGTTGAAATCTTCATGCTTGCGTGGACCTTTAGGTGGGGTCATAGTAATGGCTTTAGCTTATAATATAATTCTGATTTTTAAGAGAGAAAAAAGAATGTGGATAAAAATCGGAAGATTAAAAATTGAAAACAAATGAATAAAAAATGAATCTTTAGGCACTTTTTGGAGGATGTTCATCCGCGATGTTGAAATCAGGATCAAACATATCGGCACCGGAAAGCTCCTCGGCATCGGAAGAAAGAAAATCCGCGACCTCCCCCTCTTCTCCGTCCTTGGGACGTTTGTCGAGCATGATCATGTCGTGAATCACAATTTCGGTTTTAAAAATACGAACACCTTCGGGGGAATCCCAAGATCGTGTTTTTAAATAACCTTCCACATAAACCAATTTTCCTTTGTATAAGTATTTCTGGCAGATGTCGGCCAACTTACCCCAGGCAACAACATTGTGAAATTCCGCGAGAGATTTTTTTTCGCCGCTACTGGTAAGCCATTCACGATTGGTAGCAAGACCGAATGTAACAATGGTTTGACCGTTGGTCGTCTGTTTGGATTCGGGATCTCGGGTTAAATTACCCACTAAAATGACTTTATTGATACTGCGCATAACGATTTGATTTAAATACTAAAATGAATAATGATTGAACGGTTCACCGTAGCAGTGAAGGAGTGAAAAATTAAAACTCACCCATGGCCTCTTCACCTTCTTCCATCTCTTTTTCGATTTCATCAATATCTTCCGAAGACACACGTCCTTCCGGAGACTCATCGTCAGTAAGTTCAGATTCCATCGCTTCAACGGCATCCATTTGACCGATATTTTTTCCGGCAATTTCTTCGTCGATATCGGAATCGGACTCTTTAAAAGTCTGCTGATCGACACGAAGTTCAGCGATACGTTCATTGTCGGGAATAATGACATCCTCATCATCATCATCCGCAATAACGATGACATCTTCCAACTGAACCTCCTTAACCTCCGAATCCCCTTCGATCTTGATCAAACCAACATCCAAACACAGGCTCTTTAATTCTTTTACAAGTACATTAAAGCTCTCCGGCACACTGGGTGTGCGGATGGATTCGCCCTTAACGATAGATTCGTAAGCTTTTGCACGCCCAATAACATCATCCGATTTGATGGTGAGCATTTCCTGCAACGTATGAGCGGCACCATAAGCTTCAAGCGCCCACACTTCCATTTCTCCGAAACGCTGACCGCCATGTTGGGCTTTACCCCCCAAAGGCTGCTGAGTAACGAGAGAGTAAGGACCAACGGAGCGGGCATGTAATTTATCTTCGACCAAATGAAGCAGCTTGAGCATATAAACCTTCCCCACAACAGTCTGATAATAGAATGGCTCACCGGTACGTCCATCATAAAGTTGGATTCTTCCGTCCGCGGGCAAACCGGCATCTTTCATTAAGGTTTCAATAACACCAAGGTCAATTCCCTTTAATGCAGGAGTCGCAACTTTAATGTTCAAAAGATCCGCTGCCCAACCCAGGTGAGTCTCAAGAATCTGACCGATATTCATACGACTCGAAACTCCAAGAGGGTTCAAGATAATATCAACGGGCGTGCCATCGGGCAAATAAGGCATGTCTTCCTGAGGAACAACGCGCGAAATAACCCCTTTATTTCCGTGACGACCTGCCATTTTATCTCCCACTTGAACTTTACGGGTTTGTGCGACATACACTTTGATCTGACGGATAACACCTGTAGGCAACTCATCTCCCTCTTTTCTTGTGAATATCTGAACATCCACCACTTTACCCCCTTCACCACCCGGAAGCCTTAAAGAAGTGTCTTTTACGTCCTTGGCTTTGTCACCGAAAATGGATTGAAGCAAACGTTCCTCCGCGGTCAATTCGGTTTCCCCCTTAGGAGTGATTTTACCGACCAGAATATCCCCCTCATGAACGGTAGCCCCAATACGAACAATGCCATCGACATCCAAATCTTTCAAACGCGCTTCACCCACATTGGGGATATCACGTGTGATGATTTCCGGCCCGAGTTTGGTATCACGAACATCAACGGAAAACACTTCGATATGAATCGAATCATAAAGCCCTTCGCGGACAACACGATCAGAGATAATAATAGCATCTTCATAGTTGTACCCACACCATGACATGTAGGCGACAAGAAGATTTTGCCCCAAGGCCAACTCACCGGCCTGAACGGCCGTACCATTGATCAAGAGATCACCTTTTTTAAGTTTTTGCCCCTTGATGACAGCAGGCCGCATATGAATAGCGGTCGCCTGATTGGAACGTTGATAATTGAGAATGGGATAAACTTCTTTTTTTCCGTCCGCATAGTGAACAATAATCTCGGCTGCATCGACCTCGGTAACCGTACCGTTCATACGGGCAACAACCGCTTGTCCTGAACTTTCGGCAGTGATTTTTTCCATTCCCGTTCCCACAATAGGCGCGGTAGGCTTGATGAGCGAAACAGCCTGACGTTGCATGTTCGATCCCATGGAAGCACGCGTATTGTCGTCGTGTTCCAAAAAAGGAATAAGGGAAGTAGTGACAGAAATAATTTGCTTTGGAGAAACGTCGATATGGGTCAAATCACGAACGTGAACCAAGGAAGGATCACCTCTACGACGAGCGGGAACACGACTGTCTACAAACTGACTGAAATCATCAATGGCCGCACTGGATTCCGCAATGATAAAATTCTTTTCCATATCCGCGTCGTAATATTCAGTATCGTCAACAGTATAAGCCCGAACCTTGACCAAATTCTGAGGTTGTTCCTGAACTTTGACGGTTTTAACTTTGTCGCTTACTTCGATAACGTGAGCCATTGTCTCATCAATGGTATCCCCCTTTTTAACAATAATTTTGGAACCTATTTTAATATCCTCAACGGAAATTTTGTTGACGATCTGACGTGCAAAAGGATTTTTTAGGGGAACAACAGGCGATTTTTCGATTTTTTTCTTGGCGGCAATAATCTGAGTGACATTCGTTTTAGTGATCACATCGCCGTTTTTGATGATGACACGACGGCCATCTTTAACTTCTTCATCAATAATACGTCCCACCAACCCAGTTGCTTTCGGTTCTACATAATGCATCACACGACGGTAAGGTGTCTCGACAAAACCGTACTGGTTCACGCGGGCATAAGTAGCCAAATGAACCACCAAACCGATGTTAGGACCTTCCGGTGTGGCGATAGGACAAATACGACCATAATGAGAAGTGTGCACATCACGGACATCAAAGGACGCACGCTCCCGGGAAAGACCCCCCGGACCCATAGCTGAAATACGACGTTTATGAGCCAGCTCAGAAAGTGGATTGGTTTGATCCATGAACTGAGAAAGCTGTGAGCTCGCGAAGAACTCACGCAAAGCGGCTGTAATAGGACGACAGTTGATGAGCTGAGTAGGAGTAGCGGTTTCAAGATCCATGATGGTCATACGATCCTTGGCGATGCGATCCGTACGAAGCAACCCCATACGAAATTTATTCTGAACCAATTCACCCACAGAACGGATACGACGATTGCCCAAATGATCGATATCGTCTTCTACTCCCTCACCATTATTGAGTTCAATGAGGTATTTTACGATATTTACAAAATCTTCAACCTGAAATACGCGGGATTTCATGTTGTCACCAATCAAGGTTCCAAAACGTTTGTTGAGCTTATAGCGGGCGATGGGGCCCATGTCATAGCGTTTGAAATCAAAAAACAGACTTTCGATCAACTGTTTTGCGTTTTCGGAAGTGGCTAAATCGCCGGGACGGATTTTTCTGTAAATGCTCTGGTAGGCTTCATCCGCCGTGGCGGCGCTATCTTTTTCCAACGTGTTTTGAATGTAATCATTATTAAAATCGACGTTAACGTCAGCAAAAAGACTATGAATTTCCGCATCCTTTTCGTAACCGAAAATACGCAACAACTGAGTGACGGGAATTTTGCGCTTACGGTCTATTTTGACTGTCATGATCCCTTTACGATCGGTTTCTAATTCTAGCCACGCGCCACGTTTAGGAATGATCTTCGCGTTAAAAAAATGGGGAGTAGTGGCATTGCGGGAATAGAAAACTCCGGGGCTCCGCACGATTTGATTCACGACCACACGCTCAATACCATTCACAATAAAGGTTCCTTTTTCTGTCATTAAAGGAACGGAACCCAGAAAAACATCTTGCTCTTTAATTTCACCGGTTTCTTTATTGATAAGCTGAACATGAGCCTTTAAAGAACCTTCGTAAGTCAGATTTTTACGTTTTGCGGTAAAAGGATCGTGTTTGGGCTTGTCTAAGGAATGACTCAAGAAATGCAGCTCCATTTTTTTAGAAGAAAAATCGGTGATAGGAGAAATTTCTTCAAGCAGCTCTTTAAGCCCTTCACTCAAAAACCATTCATAAGAATTCAACTGAATTTCAATCAAAGGGGGAAGACGATACGTGTCATCTTTTTCGGTAAAATAATAACGACCATTAACCACTTTAGTGGGGTCAATGGACATCTTTTTTACAGATGAGGTTTTGGTTGCCATAAAAAAACGGTGAGCAAATTAAAGGCTTGTTGAAAGCAAAAAAATAACAAGTCCTTGCAACCGCAACACAATCGTTATGGACAAAAATTAGCCAAGTTATTATAAGGAAAAGAAGGGTAAAGTCAAAAAAAGTTTAAAAAATCAAGTAGACAGATATTATTTATTATTTCACAAAAAAATTGACCACACGTGTTTGATGGCCATAGACAGCCCTTACAACATGTGATCCGGGGGTCATGGGCCAAAAAATAGAAGTGCCGGTTCCTAAAGACAGATTGTCGACAAACCACTCTGACTCGTGGGTAGATTGAAATTGAACACGCTGTTTCTCCGCAGAAAAACGAGGGTCAAAAATAAATAAATCCCCCGAAAAAGGGGTGAGAATACGAAAGGAAAGTTCGGGAATTATTGTGGACACAATGGACACATCAGAATGAGTATTATGAATGGACGGAGAAAGAGGAGTAATATCCGGAACGGGAAGAAAGGCATCCTGTTTAGCTTCAGAAGAAACCATACCGGAAATAAGAGAATCGAGAGGAAATTCCTGAAAAGGAGCGGGACAAAAATTAAATTTGACAGGAAGCGCAACGATAAAATCACGAACGTCTTTTTTGGAATGAGTCATAACAAAAAACAAACCCGCAAAATGTAGAATAAGAAAGAAAACAATAATAATTTTAAATAAAGAATTCAATGGGCTCAAAAAAAATTTAAGAACGATCGTGAAGTAATTGCTCTAACGCGGAAAATCCTCAGCTTGCCTCAGAGTGAACCATTTTGCCACAACCTATTTTGTGAGGTCAATAGCGGGATTGTGAAAAAAACAGCCAATAAAATAAATTGTATTCCCCAAAAAAATGATACAATGAATGATGAAAATATAAAATTAAATTAAATTTTATGAAAAAACTTCTCTCATTCGCATTACTGATTTTATTTTTTGCGTACGCTCCTTTAAGCATGCGTGCCCAAGAACCAACTCCTTCTTTTTTTGAAGCATGGGAACAGTTAGGAAAATTAGAAAGCTATGCAATGCAACAAACTTTTTCCGGAAACATTCAATTTACCGGAGACAGTGCGGTTAATGAAGCAATCAGTGCTGATTTTCGAATCAATATGAGCAGCCGGATTAAAAATAAAGCTATTTTTGAAAGTGATTCCGCGACAGAAATTAATGGTTATCTTGAAGTAAAATATAAAAGTGATGGAAAAAACAAACCTTTTGATCGCGTAATAGCCAACTTTCAGGCTCAAGTCGTTTATTTATACAATGACGGAATTTATCTTAAATTAGACGGTGTTGGAATTAAAACGGAGGGAATCTCGAACACCGAACAAAAAGATTATGAACAATTTCAGATTAAATTGAACAAAGCGGCTAGCGAATTTAAAGGAAAGTGGCTCTATCTGCCAATGGATGATTTAAAGGCATTGAGTGAAAATGCAGGGAGTGACACCCTAACAAATCAGGATTTAATCATTCAACAATTAAAGGAGGAAGGGTTGAAGGCAACCTATAAAGCATTGTTAAAATCCGAAATTCAGAAACGTATTGAGGAGGGGGAATTCACGGAAGATCAGGCAAAAATGATCGAAGGATTTACCAACGCTATTTTTGATACCGAATTTTTCCACGCAAAAGTAATTACCGAAGGAAATAACAAAGGATTCACTGCTTTTAAAACCAACAAAAGTGCAATCATCAAATTGGCACGATTCATTTCCGATAAAATGGGAGTAAACGCCTCACAACGCGACCTGATTAAAATAAGAAACATACTCAACAAATTCACATTGTCAGGCATGTATCATATCGACGACACCCACAGGATTTATGATCATTTAAGCCTCCGTTTTTGGATGAGCAACCTGGAACCCATGGATCGCCTGGAGGTATCGTATCGATATAAAGTCTCCCGCATCAATGCGGCTGGAGATATAACGAAGCCAACCGAATTTGAATCGATTTTGGAAAGCGACCTACTGCCAATGATTCAGGAATAAAATTAAAACGCTAAATCAGAACCCATTTTTGACCGATTTCCCGTACCACCCGCTTGAATTGAAGTCGAATAAGAACCTCGGAAAGCCGTGCGACATTGTAAGGCGTTTCTGAGGCGAGCTCGTCGATGCTTTTTCCGTCATCGGCCAAGAGGGCGAGAATTTCTTTTTCGGAATCGGAAAAATCAAAGAGACTTTTTTGCTGAGCAGGCTGCATTTCGTATTCTTCCAGAATGTCTTGGACGGATTCAACCAGCTTGGCTTCACCACGACGGATGATGTGATTGGTGCCGCTAAGGGTATGACGGGTGATCGCGTGAGGCACCGCGAAAACATCACGGCCTTGCTCCAAGGCGTATCGCGCGGTGATGAGAGCACCGGATTTAACACCGCCTTCAATCACCAGCACCCCGCGAGAGAGCCCGGAAATAATGCGATTACGCAGGGGAAAATGATGGGCAAGTGGTGGTGTGCCCAAGGGGTATTCGCTGATGACCGCGCCTCCTTTTTCCACAATCTGTTCCGCCATTTTGGAATGGGCGGCGGGAAAAACGGTGTCGATACCCGATCCTAAAACGGCAACAGTAACCCCTCTGTTTTTGAGGGTAACACAATGCGCCATGGCATCTATCCCCATGGCCAAACCGCTGACAATGACAAACCCGTTGTATACCAGATCGTGAGTGAGTACTTCGACGCAATATTTTCCGTAAGAAGTGATGAGCCGTGTACCCACAACACCAAGGGCTTTGTGAAGCGGAGGAATAACCCCGCGCACGAACAAAAAAACAGGAGGGTTCGGAATGGATTTTAGGGGAGCAGGATAATAGTCGTCATCCACACAAAACACACGAACACCCGATTCATCCACCCCATCACGAAACGTCGCGAAATCCAAATAATCACGAACTTTAAACATCCGTTCCGCTTTTTCTTTTTTAAACCCCATTTCATGTAAAAAGGAAGGGGTTATTTTTCGCCACGCGGTTTCGAGATCGCCAAAATAACGAAGAACAATTTGGTAATAATCGTAATTGAGAATCCCCCATTGCGCCCACAAATAAAGGATTTCGTCGTTCATAATTTTAGAAGTGATTGAACAAATGATCGTAATTCGACCGGATTTTTTGTGATGAAAGATGATGAGTTCTATTTTCAATATCCGATTTCCAATTCATCGGATTATTTTGAATATAAGACCGAATACAATTCAACGAATTTTCGTTACGAACGATATGATCGTAATAGCGGGGTTGCCAGGAAAAATGGGGATCATAATTTTTATGAATATTCCGCGTAACAGCACCCTTAAAATGGTTAATGATACACGACAATGATTGGGGATTT
>PFOK01000047.1:0-7675 GCA_002792495.1 Candidatus Peregrinibacteria bacterium CG_4_10_14_0_2_um_filter_43_11
CGTTTCTTATTGCAAATTAGTATGAGGATTTAAATTGGACTGAATCTTATGAGCGGATTGCTCAGGCTTTAGATTTATTTTTCCCCGATGACGAGGCGGTGCAGAGATTAAAAGATGAGTTATTAAAAAGGAATTAAAAATGACGGAGAATAACTAAGCGGTTCTCCCTTTTTTAAGAGAAATATGTTGATTATTTCTCCATTCACTTGTTCACCTTGGGCAAAGGGATTTCTCCGCTCAATAGTTTGAGCCTCGAAATGACGGGCGGTACCATGTCATTTCGAATGCAGTGAGAAATCCCTTTGACTGGAACGTATTGAGACGAAGTGGGCGGATAGGTGGGTAGGCCCATCCGAAAAATGTTCATCTGAGCGGGGGGTTTCTACTTCGTCACGAAGATTTTTGATTTCATGAATGCTGATTTCATGAATTTCGATCAAAAATCAAAAAACAGTTTTGAAACCTCCGCAATAGCCATTGACAAGAAACCATATTAATGTTAGATTAAACTACCCCTTATTTTTATTGAAATCCATGCGTAAAACTTTCTTTGCCCCCATCATCGCTGTAGCACTCCTATTTCTTTCTTCATGCGGTCAGCCCGAAGTGGAATCTCAAGTCGCAAAACCGGTTGTTTCTGTACTGGATCTTCAGCAAACGCTACCACAATTCACCGCTACCGAAATCGGCGTGATCAAAGCTTCACAAGAGGCAGAGCTCATCAGTCGGGCAGGCGGTACGATCACCAAATTGAACAAAGGGATTGGAACCATGGTGAATAGCGATGAAATTGTCGCGAGTATCGAACAAAACAACGCCGCGAATCCCGCTAGTATCAACCTCAATTCCGCTCAGATACAGCTGAACAATGCGCAGGAAAACCTATCCATGACGACCCAGAACAATCTTGAATCCGTCAAAGTGGCTCAAAACAACCTGGAAGTCGCTCAAAACAACCTGGAAAAACTCTTGCGTAACCGGGAAGAGTTAAAGGCCATGAACATCAGCGATGAGACGACACTCGGTGCGAACGTTGAAAGCGCGCAAAAGAGTTTTGCGAACGCTCAGTTGAGTTACCAAAATATCACCAGCGGGTTTACGCAGGCTTGGAGCGATTATTTGCAAAACGCGGAAAACACATTCAGTAAGTTATTTGCCGATGCCATTCAAAACCTCAATCTTTTAGAGCAGGCGGTGGATTTTGACAATCAGGATTTTGATATCACAGGCAGTTTTGGATCCCTGTTTGGCAGTCGCGCGAACGGACTTAAAAAAGTCCAAACATACGCTCTTTATGCCACGCTCAACAAAGCCTACCCCACAGAAGAGGCTTTTTACAGCGAGCAATTGCCGTTAAAAAAAGACAATGTAAAAGTCATTTTACAAGACCTAAAATCCTATTTTTCCCAATTCAAAATCCTGAGCAGCAATACAATCGATCTTCTTGAGCTGACGCCCGAAAGCACAATGTATCTTTCCGCAGAAAAACTGGCCGGAATCCGTCAGCAGGTGACTTCCATTCATGCCGGAATTTTGGCTGACCTGAATGTGTTGAATCAATTGGAGCAAAATTATCAATCCTTAAATCTGAATGATTTAACCCAAAGTGCCAGCGCGCAAAACAACCTCTCCATTGCGGAAATTCAAGCCAATAACGTCGCGGAAGCCTTGTCCAAGTTCAAAGTGACCAGCCAGTCTGCGCTGGCCGATCTGAATACGCGAATTCTGCAGGCGGAGCAGGATCTTGATAATGCCAAAACCAATCTTGTTGTCTCCATTCGCAATGCCGATATTCAAAACAACACGCAAAAAACGCAGGTCAAAACCATTGGCAATCAGACGCAATTGGCCAAAGCCATTTTCGACTACAACAACATTCGATCACCTCTTGTGGGGTTTGTCAGCCAATTGAATGTTGAAGAAGGGGATTACATCGCTCCAGGGCAGTCTATCGGAAAAGTGATTCAATACCGGCAGGTGAAAATTGTGTTTTATGTGTCGGAAAACATCGTCCGTCATCTCACCATCAACCAGCCTATTTATTTCACTCAACCGGAATGGAGCGACAGCCCCTTAAGCGCGGTCATCGCGAAAATCGCTCCCGCCGCCGATCCAACCAACAAAAAATTTAAAATTGTCGCCATCGCCGCAAATCCAAACCTCCAACTAAAGCCGGAAATGTTTGTGGAAGTCAGTTTCGACCTGTCCGCTTCAGTGTTCGGACAAGGAAAAATCTACCTCCCTATCAACGCGGTGTTGGTGGAAGAAGATAAAAACACTGTTTTTATCTTTCAGGATGGCGTGGCTCACCAAAAAACCGTGACTCTTGGAAAAACATTTGGTGATTGGGTCACCATCACCTCCGGCTTAACTTCCGCGGACCAGGTGATTACCGAAGGCAATCGAAATTTGGAAGAGGGGCGCGAAGTGGAGATGAAATAGTATCTGGCATCTCAAAGAGTTAACCCCTTCTGTGCGCCGGAAAGTAGTTGCACTGGCCTTCGGCTTAATTCCGACACGCCTGATTCGTTGTAACTAATCCTGTGTCGGAGGGTAGTTGCACTGGCCTTCGGCACAATATCTCCCGATTATGTGATACTCATAATCAAAACACATGCCATCTGTTACCGTTAAAAGGGATTTAAATGATGCAATATATTTCGTTACCATGACCATCTTTCGTTGGTATCGTATTTTTGATATGCCCGGTCAATGGGATATTCTTACGCATTCATTAAATTATTGTAAAAAACAAAAGGGTTTAAAAATTTATGGATATGTTTTTATGCTAAATCACATTCATTTGATCATTCAGGCGCCAAACGTGGGAGGTTTTTTGCGCGATTTTAAAAGTCACACTGCAAAAGCATTGATCAAAAATTTAGAAAAAACGTCCCCCAATATCTTAAAAAAATTTCGATATACAGGAAGTGGTTATAATTTTTGGCAAAAAACCAACATGCCTATTCCTATTTTTACAGAAAAGATTTTCCAACAAAAATTAAATTACATTCATCATAATCCTGTTCGCAAGGGATACGTTGCAAATCCTGAAGACTGGGAATGGTCATCGGCATCCTATTATTACGCAGGAATGCAGGGGGGAATTGAAATAGACGACATTAACAATTAAATTTTACGAAGCGGGGGTACAACCCCACTCCGTCGCAGGGTGGTCTAATTTATTCTAGAAGAAAGTTCCTTTTTGGTAGAGATGTGAATCCGTTACAGAGAGGTATACGAAAAGACTTTGATGGAAAATTGCCCCTGATTTTTTACTTCTCCCAGCTGTAATAAAGCAGTGGGACTACCAATAGGGTCAGAATTGTCGAGAACATCAGTCCGAAAATAATCGATGACCCCAAAGTCAGCCAAAACGGATCGGTAAATGTGATCGGCAATACCCCAAAAATCGTCGTGATCGATGTGATCAAAATCGGTTGCATGCGGGCGGGGCCAGCCTCCTGTATCGCTTCTTTTAGTGCGAGCCCTTTTTTGCGACGATTGACGTTAATGCGATCCATCAGCACAATCGCGTCGTTCACCACAATCCCGGAAAGCGCCACAATCCCAATAAAACTACCCACACCGATTGTGAGTCGGAACACCAAAAATCCAAAAAGCACTCCAATCAATGAAAGGGGAACGGCTGTCATGATCATAAAAGGCTGTTTGAATGAATCAAATTGAGTCGTCAGAATCAAAAAGATCAACAAAATACCCATAAACAGAGCTTTGAACAAATCGTTAAATGACTCCTCCGTATCCGCATTGCCCCCTGTCAGCTGATAGGAATACCCCTTTGGCCAATCGTAATTATCCAAAAAATCCTTGATCCCGCGATTCAGTGCATCCGAAGTTTCCCCAATCTTTGGGTCCGCACTCACGGTGATGGCTTGTTTGGTGTCAAAGTGACGAATCGAACTCACGCTGGTACCAATGGTCGGGGATACAAGTGAATCGAGAGAAACATACTCACCTTTGGCGTTTTGAATAGGAATATTTTTGATGGATTCAATGGAATGAGGCTTATTATTTTCAGTATCCCATTCACGCTGAATATCAATGTCCAGCTCTTCATCTTCCCGTTTTAAACTGATTATTTTGGTGGGGTAAACGGCCATGCGCACTTCTTGTCCCACATCACGAATGGTAAGATTATGATTCTTTAAAAAGGCCTTACTGTAATCCGACTGAAAATTAAAGGTGAATTCCGCGGTTCCTGTATTGATATCATCATCCACCTGATCGCCACCCAATCGTTTGAGTTCCGCACTCACATCGCGGGTGACCCCTCCCAGAGCCTTAAAATCATCTCCAAAAAGTCGCACCTGAATGGTAGCACCTGAAGGAGGTCCACTCCGAACGGTCTCAGCTTTCACATCCGCTTCGGTAATGACCTTAAATTCTTCCTTGAGCTGTTTGGCTATTTCGTATGCCTTCAAATCACGACTATCCTTATCCGTTAAATTCAGCGTAAAAGAGGCCTTATGGGTGTTGCTTTGACTCACGCTCAAATCTTCATCCAAGCTCATTCCAAGGTTCAAAGTATAGTTTTTAATATAGGGTTTGTGGCGGATGATTTCTTCCACTTTTTCAGTAATTTTTTCAGTCTTTTGTAACGCGGTGCCCAAAGGCGCTTCCACATTCACATACATAAAATCAGCATCCACAAGCGGGAAGCCTTCAATGGGAATCAAATGAATAACAGGGAGCAAAAGAGCGGCAGTAAACAACCCGGCAAACCCCAAATACAACTGTTTCCGGCGACGTTTTGAGTTGAGAAACATAGCCAAAATAGCCGAATATTTTTGATTCAAAAAGGCGAACATAGCATTCACCTTCTGCCGTAATGCCACCAAAACAATATCCTGAGACTTCTTTTTTTCCTCCGCGCTTTTCAAAAAAAGTACCGCGAACGCGGGAATCACCAACAATCCGATAAAAAGAGAACTCAGTAGCACGACATTGACCGTCCGAGGGATATACGCAAAAAACTGCCCCATAATTCCGCGCATCAATAGCATGGGAGAAAAAGCGGCAACCGTCGTCAGTGTTCCCGAAATGAGTGGAAAGCGATACATTTTAACCGCTTTCAGAGCGGCTTCCAAAGGCGGCATATTCTTTTTATACAAATTGTCATGAATCCCTTCCATCATCACAATGGCGGTATCCACCAATAATCCCAATCCCAAAATCAGAGCAAAAAGCACAATGCTGTTTAGGGTGTTGCCGGTGGCTTTTAGGTAAATAAAGGCGATCAAAAAGGTAAAAGGAACCGCTAATCCCGCGATCAATGCCTCTTTTAATCCCAGTGCCAAAAAAAGCACAATAAAAATAAGCACAATGGTTTGTTTGGCACTGCCCAACAGGTTGTCAAAATCTTCCCTCACAAATTCGGAAAAGTCATTGATGGTCAAAATTTCCACTTGTTCCGGAATCACACCTTGCATTTTCAAATCTTGAACCACCTGCTTGGCTTCATCCACTGTTCGAATCACATTCGCGCCGGTCTTTTTAACCAAAGAAAGTGTAATCGCGCTCAGGGCGGGTTGGCCATGGATAGAAATCAGGCTTTTGGTTTGGGCAGGCTTAAATTCTTCGCGAACATTCGCGACATCTTTTACATAAACCGTGGCGTTGTTACTGGTCAAAAGTGGGATATTTTCAATCAGTTGTACAGTCTCCTGTTCCCCTTGTATGCGCACTCGATACAAGAGCTCATCAATTTCCACATTCCCCACAGGGGCATTGAGATTAAAACTCTGTATCGCTCCGGCAATTTGTCTTAAATTCATTCCAAAACGCCTCATGTCCACTTCTCGCACGGCAATCAAAATGTGCTTATCCCGCTTACCTATAATATCCGTACGTTGCACGCCACTGATTTTTTCGAGCGCGTCTCCCGTGTCTTCCGCAATATGCAGTAAATTTTCATAGCTAACATCTCCAAAAAACCCGAATGTGATCACAGGCCGATTGGAAAAAGAAACCTCATTCACAATCGGATCTTCCGCATCTAGTGGCAGTTTGGAACGTGCCAAATCCACATGGTCTTTTAGCTTGCGTATACTGCTATCAATATCCGCCTGCGCGTCGAATTGCACGCTGATCATCGAAAAATTTTCGGAAGACACCGAAGTCATTTCTTCCACACCTTCTAGCCCCTTGATTTCCTGTTCGATCTTAAAGGTCACCTGATCCGCAACTTCCTGTGGCGAAGCGCCGGAGTAAGCGGTCATTACACTGGCAAAAGGAATCTTAATTTCTGGCGTTGACTCCCTTGGCATTGTGAAAGCGCTGAATCCGCCGACAATCATCAAAATCAGCATCAAAAGGATCATCAGCCGCTTATTGAACAGCAAAAATCCCCAAAACGAATTGGCCACTGGCTTTAAATTTTCCGGCAATGAATCGAGACCCTCTTGTTTGTTCACAATATGAGCGAATTACGGTTTTTTTATTATAGTACTTTTAATAAAAATGTCAATAAAAGATTGACAAACATTTTAAAAACAGTATTGTAAATCCCTTTATATACTAATTTTCAAAATATCATGCCTGAAAAAACAATTCAAATCACATTGCCGAATGCTCACATGGTAGCGGGCGGGCCACGCACTTATGCAGAGGCTGTCGCGTTTCATGAGAACTTGGGTGAACATGATAATTTATGCGTTAGTCATGTGGCTGTCACGCGCGCTGCAAAACAAAGGGAAGGCGCAAAATCTGCCTATGGGTTCACACTCAACTACCGTCACATTGTCCAGGTTCTTCTGGGCACCGGTGGGCGGTTATGCGATGATCTGGAGAGAGGGAAAAAAGTAACAGAGCCAACAGTTGCATGGCAAAACAAAGATCACGACGAGAGCTCCAAAAACTATCAAGAAGTAACAGGGGTGCTCACAATAGTTTTACCGAATTCTTCCGAAGTTCGAGAGTTGGTCGCTCGTTACACAGAACTCATTTGTTTAACTTTAGGGGGTGAAATCACTTTTCCGGAAGATGCACAAGACGTTGCGCTTATGAAAGACTCTCCCCAATAGCTTGCTTACGGCAATTTTAAAATAATCTTAATCCAGAGTCAATGAACTACCCCGACCCAAGGGTCGGGGTAGTTCATTGGAATGCAGGGCGCGTGTTGCCCGTCGGCAAAGCTGTGTACCACTATTCCGTATAGATTTAGTATCGAGCGTAGCCGCATGGCTTCCGGAAGATCTTAAGCCATTGGCGAGACAATATCGCGAGGTAATTGATGAGGTATTTTCTGTTGAATATTTAGATAGAATCGGTCTTTTGCCTTATCCTCCTAGGGGTTTTATGAAGAGGCCTGCGCTTACTCCCCCCCTTCAAATGGCGGCCTGATCGACCATTCAATGTGTTATATGCACTTCTGCCCATTCATCCGTCTTTAGAGGAAGCAATTTCGATTAGTATAATGCACGTTAGTCGCTAAAGCTTTGTAGCGTCAGTGACCATACGATCTGCCCATAATTATCCCATCATCTCCAACGCTTTCTCCACCTCCTGTTTACTGCCAATATAAATCGGTGTTCTTTGATGCAAATCTTCAATCTCAATATCCATCACTTCCATTTTTCCGGCAGAAGCTTTGCCTCCGGCTTGTTCGGCTAAAAAGGCAAACGGGTTGCATTCAAACAGCAGTCGCAGTTTG
>PFOK01000047.1:7690-11072 GCA_002792495.1 Candidatus Peregrinibacteria bacterium CG_4_10_14_0_2_um_filter_43_11
GGTGGGTAGGGTGGGTAAGTGAAAATACCTTCCCCCTTCATAAAAATATGATTGATGTCAGGAACCATGCCGCCGGAATAACGTAAAGTGTATTTATCGTTCATCCAGTCTTCTACCAATTTTTTATAAACGGCACTGTCATTAACAGCACGCAAATTGCCTGGGGCAAAATGCTGAGTCGTTTCCGCAATTTTGATATCTTCTTTGGTCAATGTAAATTCACCCACATCATTTAGTGTGAATTCATGAACGCCTTTACCGGTGGAATAAATCAGCGTCGTCCGTGGTCCGTAAACCGCGTACAAAGCGGCTACTTGCTCTCGTCCGGTGCGCCCCATAAATCCCTTTCCTTCAAAAATCGAAAAAATAGAACCAATAGCCAAATTCGCGTCCACAAGCGATGATCCATCCAGCGGATCAAACGCGACGGAAAAAATGCCCCCTTCATATGCCCGTAAACCCTCTTCTTCTTCCGAGGCGGCCGCGGAAACAAGGCGAGACATCTCCAGATTTTCCATAATGATTTTATTGGCGAGCACATCCAATTCCAGCTGTTCTTCACCTGAAGTATTGGTGCTCCCGGCCTTCCCCAAATCCCCCATTTGCAGGGCGTGATTAATGTATTTGATCCCGCGGGAAATGTACATGATCAGGTGACGCAAGTTATCCGATGTGTCGCTTTCGTAAAGATGGGTGTCGAGTAGTTTCATGGATTTAAGATTTATATTTGATAGTTATAGGTTACCGAAATCAAGCTATTTGTAAATGTCATGATCCCCTACAGCAAGAAAGGCTACAGAGTTTTTGCCCAAATGAATAAAAATAATTCGATATTTATAATTAATTGAAAAACCATAACGCCCCTGAAGCCGCCCTTCTAATTTATGTGTATTCAAAAAACCATGCTGAGAGTCCTCTCGAAACAATTTAATTTTTTCCTTAGTTTCTTGTTGTACATCTATCGGCAATTTCCGATATTGACGAACAAAGCTCGCTCGATAAAAAATGGTAATCATGATAATTTTGCGGCTAATTCATCTAAATCACCGGATAAATTTGGCTCTTTTTCGGCGCGTAAGATGGCTTCAACCGCGCGGTCTTCGGCGTATTGCCTAAGCGCTTTGCGCATCACGTCGGCTTTATTGGCGCCCACACCATCGGCCACCAAATTGTCCAAAGCCGACATCAGATCTGCGGTGAGAGGGACAGAGATAGTGCTCATATTTTTAATATTAAATAATCATATTATATTTTAATATTACCAAATAATATGAAAAAAATCAAGACATGCCAAAAAACCTCTCTCCTGACCCCGATGAGTCAGAAGCATACGACTCCGTCCGCCTTAGGCGGGCTACGTCGCATTATACATTTTTTATATAAAACGAAGGTGTATAAAAAGAAAGGTGACAAGTAGGTAAGAAAAAGTGCACCGCTGACTGTCCGGGGTGAAGTCAGCGGTGCGAGATTCCCGCCATTTCTCAGACAGGCGAAGAGAAAGGGCGGGAACAAGAAACGGGCCCAGGACAGCGGAGCGGGAGGAGATCTTGGAAAATCCTCGACCGCTCCGCTGTCCACATTCCGGATGCCATCGCTACTCCCCCATCTGAGCAGCAACGACACCCGGAGGCGTGCTCACCACATCTCCGAACGGGCGGAGGAAAGGCGAGCGGGTAAGCGCAAGGCGAGAAGTCTTCTCGCCTTGCATCCTCCCCGGGTCGATGGGCTGGTTCGACCAAGGGAGGATAACCGTAGTCCGGGGTGGTCTGGAGCGTAACGCCCCGGGGTAGGACGCGTTCAACGCTGTCCCGACCACCCCATCCTCCTCTCCTGCCACTTTGGTGAGTGTGTGGCAGGAGGCGCCGCAAATCCGGATGGGTACTCCCATCCCATTCGGATCGCGACTTCCCCAGTCCAGAGCGCGCAGGTGGGCTCTGGACTGGGGCAAGCGTAAGTGAGGCCATTCTGTTATCGGGGGGAAGAGCGGCCCCCGAAACATTCAGGCCTCGCGCCCCCCGGAGAGCATGGGGGGCGCAGAAGAGGGAGTGACGAGCTCCCTCATCTTTGACGGTAAGCCGACGGGTAAGGAGGTTTCATCCTCCTCCTCGGCTTTTCCGCAGAAGGGAGATGCCCCTTATGCGGCTATTCCTCACCTTCGCCACAAGGTGAGGAATATAATGATAATTCCGATGAAGCGGCAGGGGTACCCCGTGCCGCTTCAGTCCAGGGGCCTCCGTTTGCGCGGAGGCGGTGCGCGAACAGCAAAAACAAAAACAGGAAATTCTTTCGTAGTGAAAGAGTTCAACTGTTTTGTCGCCTCGCGCAACCATTCATCGGTTTTGTGGATACTCGACTCACCCGAATGGGAGAGGAGTTCACATCAAAATCGACGAACCTGTTAGGGATTCCGGGAAATAGACTGCACTCCGCAGCCTTTCCCAGACATCATCTGAGGAAAAAAGATCATTTTGTAAAAACGGAAGAAGAAAACGGGACACGGCATCATCGCCAAGTCGCATTTGCTAAACGTCCATTCCAACGATCCTCTTTCTTCAAACGACCTCTACAGGATTATCGTTCTTGTTATTTTCAAGTTATTTCTTACCTACTTGTCAAAGAACAGAAGTCATGCCCCGACTTCGCCAATAGCGAACCGGTTCACGAACGTTCCTCACGCAAAGGGTAACAGAGAGGGTGCAACTCCATCATTGGGATGAGAAGAGCATCACAAACCACGCAAGGAAAAAAACCTTAACATTTTTTATCAGAAAAGTCAAGTTTTATTCACGTGAATTGCGAAATTCAAAAACCAATCTCACAAAAATACATTCGTGCGTTTTTTGAGTAAACGTATGTAAGCCATTTCTCCGTTCATTTACTCAGCTTAGGCAAAGGGATTGCTCCTCGCCTGAGGCGGGTCGAAGCAAAGAAAGGTAAGCTGTTCATTATCCTTAATCTCAATTCAGCCACCCCTTGAACACCAGCTGAACCAAAAAGGCCAATAAAATCCACGATAACAGCGAAGCGGTCAGAGCATACCAAAAGGGAATTCGCCCGAGCAAAAAATAGAACGTGAAAATAAAATAAATCAGCGTGCTTTCATAAACCAAAGTGGAACGAACGGTTGCCTTAGCCATATCGGCCCCCTCATGGAGATAGAGGAAAATCACCGCAGTGACTAAAACGATCGGAATCGCATACACTATTCCTGTGTATCTGGGATGAATATAGTGGGCCACCAACGTGATTCCCACCACCGAAAGACCGCCGATAAAAAACTGCAGTAAATAGTAATACCAATTAGATTTCTAAATACTACTTAATATCCAATTCCACCCTGTGATACTTTTTACTGTTTGCGGATCGGATTCAATTGCCTGTA
>PFOK01000075.1 GCA_002792495.1 Candidatus Peregrinibacteria bacterium CG_4_10_14_0_2_um_filter_43_11
TTCGGTTTTTGCATAATAATGTATTTATTTTACCATCATTATACATAAGTAGATTTTAAAAGTCTAATTGGTATCAATACTCAGCTCCTTAATTTCCACCCCCCGGAAGTAATATTTGATGATGTCGTCATACGTCTTTCCTTCCTTTGCCATGCCATCCGCACCACAACCGCTCAGGCCCACCCCATGTCCTTTTAATTCCAGCCCTTCACAATATGGGTCTGACACCGATTGAAGGTAAGGGGTGTCTTTCCATCCCCATACTTCTTCCGCCGAGCGTGTACGGCCATCACTTTGGCTAAAATACGGGGTTTTGATCAGTTTTCCGCCGTAGGTTACCACTTCATTTTCCGTCAGTACCACAGCGCCTACAAATTGGGGTGATCGCTGTTCGACTCCGTAGCCCAAGTACCGCTGAAAAATCGCGGGATCGTCACTGCCATCGTACGGCATACCGGGGAATTTACGATTCGAGTCACTCATGTAAAAACGGGCGTAACTGCGAGCCAGTACCGCAATCGCTTTTTGCTTTTCCAGTGGTGTGCCATTCGAAACTTCCGCGAGTCCTCTCATGTACATTTCCAACGGAAGTTCATTGATATAGGCGACCTTCTCATCAATGACCCGTACTTCAATCACATTACGAAAACGATTGTCATTCAGATCCATGTTCCAGGTTGGTCGGCGTTCCATACTCACAATCTCCGTCACTCCATCCGCTTCAGGCACAATACGCACAATGGATTCCACTTTAACCTGGCTTCCCAGTTCGATCTGAATTTTATTACCCATCTTCTTGGTTTTAACCGGAGTGCCGGCGGCCACGGTAAACAGCGTTTTTCCCTCACCATTCGTCACACGGAAGGCAGTGTTCGCGGTCAGTACGGCAGAAACCTCTTCGTAAGAAAGACGAACACGGAACGTATCGGTGGCGGTATTTTTAGAGGGAGTTGGAGTTTTATTCACCGCAGGTTCCGGTGTCGTTTTTGGAGTTGTCACCGGCTGTGTCCTAATCGGAGTATCCCTCCTTACAGTGGTAATGAGCGCGGCCCGTTTTGCATTTTCTTTGGCATCGTTCAATCGTTCCGAATCACTTTTTGTCATCGTTTCGCCAAAAATACGAAAATCCCATCGGACAGAACCGCTCGTTATCCATCCTACTTTTTCCACAACCAATTGAAAATATTCCTTTTTAACCCCCGTTTTCGTCGGTCGAATTTTAAACGTAAATGTCCCGATTTCACCTGGTTTTACTTGCGCTTCTTTCATGGACGTGGTACGGAAACGGCTCATCCATTCACTGGGATAATAAAGATCGCTCATTCGATCCTGCGGATTGGAAGGAGCTAGATAAATCGCGTTTGGCCCATTGTTCACCCACATGGTATTGCCGATATTTTTAAATTGAACGGTCACCTCTTTTTCTTCGTTGGGTCTTACGGTCACACTCCTGTCGGATTGTTCCACCGCTTGCGCGCGCAAGCGGGATTTCGGAATCGTGACAAGGAATCGAATGGTTCCCCCGCTGATCGGAGAACGGTTGAAGGTGGGACGCAGGAAAATAGTGCTTTCTCCTGTAGCGTAAGGTGCCTGAATCCAAAATTCAAAGTCCGCTTTTTCTCCGTTTTTAACCGTTTTTTCCGGCACCAAACGGGTCTTGAATACTTTGATTCCACGACCCAGTAAGGTAATGCTCATATTTTCCGGATCCCACGGAAGATCCCCTCTATTTTCCATCTGAACATGAACTTTTCGTATTTCTCCGGGAAGAACATCACTCAAATTATCTTTCTGAGTCACGATGGCACGATGACGGGGAATCTTTACCTCCGCCTCAAAGCCGAGCCCCTTGTTTTCCAGCCAATGTACTCCCTCGATAACGGGTGAAAAACGTTCAATCACCTTCCTTTTTCCAATGGCGGGTATTTCCAGTGCCATCACAAACCGTCCTGTTTTGCCGGGCGGAACTTCACTTTCTAAAAGATAACCGAGACGAGAAGGATTTTCTTTCACCAAAATACTTTTCCTGTCCCGGGGACTCTCTGTTCCCAACGTGATTTGATGCGCTCCATAATTGGTCCAGGTCACATTACCGGTATTTTTTAATTCAATCCACGCTTCCAATTTTTGGCCACGGAAAATAATATTTTTTGGCAAATCGTCCCGTACCACAGCGTAACTAAAGTCCGGCTCCTGAACGCGGAAGGCTAAAGAAGTGGTCGCGCGTGAAATTTTGTAACGACCGTTCACCACGGGGGACACATCAAACGTATAACTGCCGGCTGCATATCCCGCTTCCAGTTCCACCGTAAACGTTCCCGTCTGCCCGGGTTGAACACTTTTTTGCTCCATATTAGCCGCCACAAAAGTTTTATCCGGTAAAACCGATATCACACGGGCATTCGGATTGTTATTCAGTGCCACATGGAGCCAGGTGTTTTCGTCCCATGCCTTTTTACCTGTATTCTTAAAATTCAAAGTGAGCGCCTTTTTTTCATTCGGCTTAAAAACAAAATTACCCACTTCTGTTTGCAGATCGGCATTGTAATCCAAAGTGGTCAGATCAAAATCCTGATTAAAACTACCCCCCCGCATAATCAGATCTGCCCTTTCCCGGATATAACCGAGCAATCCATACAATTTGTTGCCGGGGCAGGCAGTGGCACGCACATCTCGGTGACCAAGAATATTGGCCATCTGTTTTCCATGGAAAACATTGCCACCCCTCGGATCCAGGTTGTATTGTTGCGCCTTTTTGGCAATCAAGGCAATGACTGCTTGCATGGCCGGTTCGGGAACATCATTGTTTTCGTAATTTCCTATGATCGCGATTCCCACCGTACCGGCGTTGTGACATAAGGCGTGCGCCCCCACCACCTTGTCTCCCCCAAAACGGCCTTCATAAATATTCCCCAAGGGATCGATAATATAATTGTAACCGATGTCTCCCCAGCCACGCGTGACGGTATGGAACTGATGAATCGCACGAACGATCGCTTTGTAATCTCGGCTATTCACCTGATTGTCCCCATCCACGTCCCGGATTTCCGAATCCGTATGATGAATGATGAATTTTTGAATGGAATCCGTGTATTGCAGTGGCCAAATCAGAGGATCTCCCGATGGACTGAGTTTAAGTACTTTGGATATTGGAACTCCATTTCCCCCACAGGGATCCGCATATTCCTTTTCAGAATCTTCCGTGTCCTGCTGAGTTGCATCGGGATTCCAATAACGCATGGTTTCATCTGCTCCCCATTTCGATCGTGTAATGACTGAAAAAGCGGTGGATTGAACCGTCATTGAGCTGGCAAGCAACTGACTTTCCCCGGAAAATGCGGAGCCAATCGCGAGGGGGGTTAATGAGGGGGGATCCAGAAGACCCGTAAAAACATTCACGTCGATTTCAAAAGCACGCTCACCCGGTTCTGCCGTTTTTTTGAATTGAACGGCTTGTGTGGTTTTGGTAAAAAGCAACACGTCTGTGCCAAATCCATCATCATGCGCTTCCGCGGGTTCCCACGTATCCGATCGCTCCGGAGAAAAATTAACTTCAAATTCCATTTTTGTTTCGCTTTCCATCATAACGCTCAGCGCGTTAAACGGTTCCTCAAATGTAAGAATAGGCGAAATCCATTCTTCTCCCAGCGAGGTGAATGTGATATGGCGTTGTAGCGGTTCACTGGCAGAAGAAAAAGGCGCGTTCATCAAACACCCCACTACCAACACAACACCAATCAGGCCGAATTTTATACTTTTATGTTTCATTTTTATGGGGTGATTGTAACACAGATACACGAGTTATTACATATTTTTACTCAACAAAAAACCGATAACAGGAATGTCCCATTATCGGTTTTGTTTTTATTGTTATAACCCAATTTCAATCGCCTTCTCAAACGTGCTGTAGGGGTGTGCGCCACTGATCCTTAATCCCATGCGTTTTCCATCCTCTGTTTCGATGTACTGAATAATATATTCGCCGTTCTGACTCAATTCCATCGCTTTTAATGAATCGACTTTAGATTCATCTTTTTTAACCAGCATCAGAAAGGCGGGAGTTCCGCTTATACCGGAAGCCTGACCATCAGCCGAGTCGGCATCAATTTCCGCGTCAAATTTACCGCTCGTGAGACATGAAGCGAATTTGTTCGCATCCAAATTGAGATCCGCGGCATATTTTTGAAGTGCTTCTTCACTCAAATCCTGTTGGTTGCCGTAGAGCAAATTATGATAAAGAAAATAAGTCTTGTCCCCTCCTTGCTCGCGGGCGCAATTGGAGGCTATAGCCGCGGGACGGGCATTCGCGTGGAATCCTAAGGGAAAATCCCGATACACCATTTTCACCTTACCTGAATCGATGTATTTTTTTGTAATTTGAGGAAGGGTTTCACTGAAAAAACGGCCGCAAAAAGGACACTCATAATCCGAAAATTCAATCAGTGTAACGGGGGCATTTTTATCCCCCTCCATTGCGTCATCATCCTCGATAGTGTTTTTTACCGCTTCAGCCACGCGTTTTGCCTGAGGAGCAGCCGCTTCTTGTTGTTTTTGGATAAAAGCTTCAATTCCTTTTTCAACACGTCCGTTGAATGTCGTATCATCCACCTTGTTTTGCCCACCCAATAGGCTGAATAACGCGATGGTTAATGCCAGTAAAGCAAGAGCAAGAGTGAATGAAGTGATTTTTTGATTTTTATCTCCCATAAAAAGTGCATTAAAAAATAGACTTTTTCACTATACCGTAAGTGAATTCAGGTGACAAGTTGTGTGGGCTACATCGGCTACGACAGAATCAGTAAAGTGGGCGCGAAGAGAAGAATGAACCCTAAAATCACCATGAGCGCTCCACCGATCAGATGAGAGGCACGAGTGTATTTATGAGTGGCCAATCCTATTTTATCAAAGCCGTAAAGCGCGATGGCAAAAATCACCAAGTCGTCAATCATGTACATGAAAATATAAAGAAGATTATACCCCTGTTTTGCGGCCCAGCTCAGTGCGTTAAGATCCAGAATCTTTGTAAAGGTCTGTGGGATTCCGATTGAGCACGCGAATTCAATGATATTCACCGAGAATGCGAGCCCCAAAATTCCCAGAGCGACAAAGATCGTCATCGGAGAGGAGGCGTATTCTTTGATTTTCTCGATAGTTTTGCGTTTTGTTGCAAGGCTACCCACCTTGCAAGTCGTATCCGATTTATAAAACAAATACAAAAACCAACTTCCCGCGATGACAGACACCGTTCCCACAAGAGGGGTAACAATGCTGTCCATTCCCACAAAATCCCAAGTGGTCATCCACACATTCAGTATCAGGTAATACATCACAGCCTCCGCAAAAATGAACAGACCGGCCATCTCAAACATACGGCGGCGGGATCCAGCCTCCATTAAAATCGTCAGAAACATCACCAAGACCCACATGGCACAGGGGTTGAATCCATCCACAAACCCCAAGATCAACGAGAGAATAGGCAACGAGTATTGAGCCACATCCACGGGGCCGACAAAAGGAACATCTACCCAGTATTCAGAGTCTTCCACTTTGCATTCCGTGGGATTTCCTTCACTGTCACAAACCCCCTCTGCATTGATCACCTCCTTACTTCCTCCTGCCGCGATGAATTCGTCGAATGAATATTGTTTTTGCCCTTTGGCCCTCTCAATCAATTGTTCCATTTTCTTTCCGGTGGTTCCGGGGGAGTCAAACCCCTGAACCAACACGCCGTTAATCAGAGTGAGTGGAGTTACCTTTGGTATTTTTTCCAGTTCCGTTAGTTCAAGAAAATGCGCCTTGTGATCGGGTTCCGCTATATCGTGATAAATAATGACCAAATCACGTCGCGTTTCCTGCAGGCCATCCAAAAATGCCCGTTCGGCCTGACAATGAACGCAGTCCTGTCGTTCAAAAACTTCGATAGTTATAACATCACTCACTGTAGTATCCGCGTAAGAAATGGGGGTGTAAAAAAGAAACGCCACCAAAAAAATCACCACGCCTTTTTTAAAGATCTTCAACATAATTTAAAATTAGAGGACATGATCAATTGTATCATTTTGATTCAGAAAAAGGAAATTGAAAAGTCGAAAAAACACTCGTCAACAAGAGTGCTGACATCAGGGATTCTTTTAAAATGCCACATTTACGCAATTCCCAATCTCGCCTCAATTTCCTGGTCCACAAAAACTTTTTTGCGACCGTATTTCATGCGGGAGTATTTTTTGAGAACCTCCGCCATTTTATCGTTGCCGCTTGGATCCCAAATCGTTTCGATTGAAAACGGTCGTGATGTCGTATTATGAATATTCAACTTGATATAAGCTTTGTAATTCGCGATCCCGATAATGTCTTGTTCCGAAAGATCCGGCGCGTATTCTTTTGCTAAATATTCCGCGTCTTCGGCACCCACTTTAAAACTGAGCATTGTGCCCACGTTACCAAATACGGCGTCTCGAACACGGGTATCATCATGACCGGTGGGTGTTTTGGTCAACTGAGCGATGTACTGATGAGCCATGATCAAGGAGAGGCGGTATTTTCGCGCTTCCGAAAGAATGGAAGCAAACGTATCCGTCGCGAAATTTTGGAATTCATCCACATACAAATAGAAATCTTTACGTTCGGCCTTCGGCATATCCTGACGACTCATGGCGGCCATGTTGATTTTATTCACAAAAATCAGTCCCAAAAGTTGGGCGTTCACATCCCCGATTTTACCTTTGGAAAGATTGACCACCAGGATTTTTTGATGATCCATGATTTCACGGATATTAAACGCGCTTTTCGCCTGACCGATGATATTACGCATGGTCGTGTTTGTAATAAACGGACCGAATTTTGAACTGAAATACGGAATCATTTCCTCCTTTTCCCGTGCGCCGGTGTTGGCGAATTCATGCTCCCAAAAGGAGCGCACGACTGAGTTGTTGGTTTTTCCCACTTTGTATTTTCGGAATTCATCATCCACAAATATACGGGGAACATCAATTAGCGTCGCGCCTTCCTCTTCATCATCCATCAGTGTCAAGCAGGCATTGCGAAAATAATGCTGAATACGGGGACCGAAAATTTCATCTCCGAAAATTTTGATGAATATTTCCATTGCGTCCAAAGAGGCGCGATCTTTTTCATCCGGCGTATGCGCCTCCAAAAGATTCAATCCCATCGGTCTTTCCGTATCGGCCGGATCAAAATAAACAATATCCTTGGCACGTTCTTTTGGCACCGTTCTCAGCGTATCTTCCGCAAGATCTCCGTGTGGATCCACCAAACACATCCCATCCCCATTCGCGATATCCTGGCGCGCTTGGTAATTCAACAACACGGATTTACCGGTACCGGATTTACCGATGATATATTGATGTCGTGTGCGGTCATCACGCAGAATGCGAACATCTTTACTCTGTCCGCGGAAGGTATTGCGGCCAATAATCACCCCATCGGGAGGCAATTCGATCGGCGGTGGAAGTACTTTGTATTGCAGCCATTTAATGACCGGAACCGGATTGTAACGTGAGTCCGGAAAGTGAATGATCGAAGCCAATTCATCCTGAGCAAAGAGCGATTGCCTATGAAAAGTTCCCGGTATGCGATGTTCAAAAAGATATTTCATCAAAGGGTTGCTGATGAAGTTAAAGGGGACGATACGACGGCTCTGAAACCAGTTGAGGTAAGCATTGTGATAAATGCTGAAAGCGACATTTAAATTATCCGTAATCATGGTTGCCCGTTCTTCCGTATCCGCCAAGCCGACAATACGAAGGGAAGTATCGAATCCGACTTGTCCCGCCTTTTCCCCCACTTTTTTTAAGGCGTCTTCTTGTGGCCCCAGCATACGGATATACGAGTCGCCTCCACTGGCACCGGGAGCATTGGTTTTACTGCCTCCTCGCATAAAATTAAAAGAGTTGATCAAAAACCCAAGAATGGGGCCAATAATCGGAATCGGAATACGAATGGGCGCGCGTTGTTTTTTGTAAAGACGCGTTCCTATATCTTCTGTTTTTTTGCGCCATTTTTCGTTCGTCACAGGATTAACAATCATCTGAATGACCGCTTTTTCATTCGGTTCCAATTTAGAAAGCACATTCGCCAGATCATTCAATGGATCCTGTTCCAGCTCTTTAAATGTCTGAATGGGGTACCAAAATGGTCGCTTGGTGTACAAAAAATAACCGCGCATCACTTTATTTTCCGTAAAAAAAGAGTACGGCTCTCGTGTGATTTCTACCTCCGCGTCTTTATAAAACGTGGTGATTTGTTTCTCAATGATATTTTGATAATTCCGATCGACCGCGACGTAAAAATCAAGTTGTTGATTTTGCAAAACCAGCTCAAACGAAATATTATCCGCCTGCCATACTTTTGTTTTGATCAAATTCCATAAATTCAATTCCCGAATTTCATATAAAGCACGATACAACTGCGACATGATCGCCACTTTTTCCTTAAAGTCTTTTTCCGTGCGTTTTTCCTGATCAATTTTTGAGTCACTGCGGGGTAGGGTGATTTTAAGATAAACCAATCTTTTGGAAAGATGGTGCATGTGTATAAAACGCAGGATACGGACCAAATATTTCAAAAAATACCATACCCCAATCACAGTCAGTATGATGGTGAGCCAATGCGCTCCCAAAAAAGTCATTACAGAATAGAAGGTGCCTGGATTTTCTGTGGTTTTTTCGATGATTTTTTCAGTAGCCTGTACTTTCATAAAAGATTTTTCGGGTGTCTAGGGTGAGTATTCTCGCACAAACGGCAGACAACAATCCCATAAATAAATCTATATATTATACCAAAAAATCACCAAAAAAACAAGCGTTAAATCGCTATTTTCAGCTGTTTTTTGGCAACAGATTGCCCATTTGTTTGCAAAACTGTCACCAGCGCGCTATTATACAATGCCGAATCTAAATAAAAAATCATGAGCTTATCAGGGAAAAAATGGATCATTCAGAATGAAAATGAAGGCTTGAATTTGATGGAGAAAATTCTGTTCAATCGTCACATCAATACGGATGAAAAACGTGAAGTTTTTTTTAAAGGTGGTTTGGAAGTGATTCACGACCCCTTTTTATTAAAAGACATGGCAAAGGCGATAGAGCGCATAAAACAGGCGGTTCAAAACAAAGAACCCATCATGATTTTTGGGGATTACGATATTGACGGCATTACGGCAACCGCGTTGCTTTTTGGTTTTCTTAAAAAAATAGGAGCAGATGTCCGCTACACCCTGCCCAATCGCGAAGAAGACGGCTATGGATTAAAGAAGTATTTCATTCAGCGTTTCAAAAACGAGGGCATTGGGCTCATCATTACCGTGGATTGCGGAACGAGCAACCTGCATGAAGTCACTTTGGCAAACACATTGGGCATGACGGTCATTGTAACGGATCATCACACCATCCCCGAAGAATTACCGCCCGCTTATGCCATCATCAATCCTCATCAAAAAGAATGTCACTATCCCAACCGGGATATCTGCGGTTCCACCATTGCTTACAAACTCGTCATCGCTTTGTCAAAAGATCTTATGGAAGATGCCGAGAGAAAAGATTACCTCCATCGGCAGCTGGGCATTGTAGCGTTGGGAGTAGTGGGGGATTGTATGCCTTTGACGGATGAAAATCGTGTTCTGGTCAAATACGGGCTTAAAAGTCTGATGGCCAGCGACAATTTGGGAATAATGGCACTGTTAGAAAGCGCGGGGATCGAGACCAAAAAAATCACCAGCACTACCATCGGCTTCCAAATAGGCCCACGCATCAACGCCGCGGGAAGGCTCGACAGACCGGATCATGCCCTTGAATTGATTTTAGGAAACCTGAATAAGGCGGAACTCCTGAGTCAGCTCAACGACTTGCGTCGCAAAATTGTGGAACTCCATCTCAAAAAGGCCATCGAAGGGCTCCGGGAGCAAGCTAAAATACCCAACATCATCATCTTATGGGATGCAGAATGGAAGGCGGGTTTATTGGGGCTAATTGCAGGTAGAATCGCGGAAGAATTCAATCGCCCCGCCATCATCATGCAGGAAAAAGAGGATGAATTTGTGGCCTCCTGTCGCAGTGTGAATGATTTTGACATCACTCAGTTTTTACGCGAAGAGGCCAACGATCTTTTTACCGCTTTTGGGGGGCACAAAATGGCGGGCGGATTCACATTGCCCGGAAAAAACTTTGAATCATTCCTAAATCGCATTAATGTCGCGGCCGAAAAACAAATCAATCCCGATAATTTTGACAGTGTTCTTTCTATCGATTGTGAAATTCAACCGCATGAAATGACCATGGAGGCCTGTGACAATCTCAGCCATTGTGAGCCTTTCGGTCAGGGGAATCCGGAACCAATGCTCATGATGAAAAACATCAAAATACTTTCTATCCGTCCTGTCGGCGGGCAAGGCGAACATCTCCAGTTTCCCATCCGGTGTGGCGAGAAAACGCTTCCCGCAATCGCCTTTCGTTTTGGAAAATATCTTGATAAAATTGATTCGAACCTGAGTTATGACATCGCCTTCAACATGGAAATCAATGAGTGGAATGGCAATAAGAAATTGCAGTTAAAAGTGGTGGATTTAAAACAATCGAGGGATTTGGAGGATTTGCGAGATGCGTAGGATGTGTGAGGTGGTGTTGATTTCCACAGTTTCCACAATTCCCATTTAATAAAAATCATGAATCTCCAACTCATTCTCAAAGATGGCTCACACTATAAAGGCGAGTCATTCGGTTATTGGCCAAAAAAAGAAGCTTTTTTTGTCGATGGAGAAGTGGTGTTCAACACCGGTATGGTGGGGTACCCCGAAAGTTTGACCGATCCATCCTACTCGGGTCAGATTTTAGTACTCACGTATCCGTTGGTCGGAAATTATGGCGTTCCGTCAGAATCTATCCAGGCTCAATTGAGTGATCATCTGGAAAGCGGAAAGATCCACATTCAAGCATTGATCGTCAGTGAATATTGTCAGGAACATTCCCATTGGAAGGCCGAAAAAAGTCTGGCGGATTTTTTAAAACATCACAAAA
>PFOK01000030.1 GCA_002792495.1 Candidatus Peregrinibacteria bacterium CG_4_10_14_0_2_um_filter_43_11
ACGAAAAGTAACGCCTCCCGCACCCACCACCCCGAGAAAAGTTCAAAAACCCGCTCCGGTTGTTCCTCAAACAGCACCGGAAATAATAAGGGGTAGAAGATGGTTTTTGGGAACGGCGCTTGCGGCTGCAGGAGCTGCAATTGTGGGGCCAAGATGGTTTTGGGGCAGTGACGATGAACGCGATGAGACGCCGAAGAAAACAGAAGTAGCGGGAGGAGAACCGACAACCGAGACGGAAACGGAAAGCACTTTTTCGCTGAGCATCCACGATAAAGACGCCGACGGAAAAGAAGTTCCCAAAGACAAAGAATGCATTTACGGCGTACTCGTTCCGCGAATCCCGCTGGAGCGTAAACGAAGCCTATTTAAAACCTACGACGCACAAATAGAAATAGCGGAATTAAGCGAAGAAGAAAAAACTGCAAAAGAGACTGAACTGCAAACATTAAAAGACGATCCTACCCGAAAAGGCAAACGCTATATTTACGACAAAGGCTGTACCGAAAACATCATCGAACTGCGTGAAAGCTGGCAACAATTGATGGAAGAACCCATGGTCAGTTTTCAGGTTCCGGGTCACCCGCACCGGATCATGTTGAGACAAGAGATCGCCGTGCGTTTTTTGGCGGGAATAGACGATTACAAATACGAAAAAGATGAAGAAGGCAACCCACAAAGAACACTCCCTCAGACAACACCGCTTAGCGAAGAAGTCGATCGGGAAAATGGCGACAACAAAAGGCCTTATTTAAGAACCAATACAGACCAGCGGGAAGACTGGGAAGCTTATCAAGCGGGAGAAGGCCCTGTGGCGGCCAGTACCTACGGAGGGTGCCATTTGCGCGGAACCGCGGCGGACATGGGATACAATTGGAGGAAGTATCAGCCTTATTTTAAACGGTACGGCTGGATAGGCGGAACGGAGAACGGAATCGCGGACGATGAGCATCATTTTGATATCGGCCGCAGGCTAAAACCGGCTACCGCCGAAGAAACCAAAGACTTTGCGACAAAGTTTAAGGCATGGAAAAACAGCCCTAAGGTAAAAGCGGCCAAAAAAAAGTTAAAAGAATTGGGCGGAGCCGCGAAAAAGAAAGCGAAAAAATTGGGAAGAAGCATTAAAAAGTGGTGGAATAAATAAAAAACCCCATTTTTAGTCCCCCATTTTAGCCAACCGCTTGGCCTGGTCATCCAACGTCAATTGCTCAATCATATCGGTAATATCCCCGTTCATAAAACCGGGAAGATTGCTCCAGCTGTGTTTAACGCGATGATCTGTTACACGATCCTGCGGAAAGTTATAGGTACGGATTTTTTCATTACGATCCCCCGTTCCGATCTGACTCAAGCGCTCATCTCCCCTCTCTTTAAAAAGACGGTCTTCTTCCATCTGATAAAGACGCGCCCGTAAAACCGACATGGCTTTGTGTTTATTTTTGAGCTGGGATTTTTCATCCTGACAGGTGACCACCAAACCGCTGGGCAAGTGTGTGATGCGCACCGCGGAATCTGTAGTATTCACGCTCTGGCCGCCATTGCCACTACTGCGGTATACATCGATGCGCAAATCGTTTTCATGAATCTCCACATCCACTTCCTCCGCCTCGGGCAAAACCGCCACCGTAACGGCAGAAGTATGAATACGCCCCTGACTTTCCGTAACCGGAACCCGCTGAACGCGATGAACACCGCTTTCGTACTTCAGACGGGAATACGCGCCCTGCCCGATCACCCTAAAAATAACTTCTTTCACACCGCCGGCATCGGCTTCGGTACGGCTGATGAGCTCGACTGTAAAGTCGTTTTCCTCGGCATAACGCATGTACATACGCATGAGCTCCGCGGCAAAAAGAGAAGCCTCTTCCCCTCCCGCTCCGGCACGGATTTCAAGAATCACGTTTTTGTCATCATTGGGATCTTTGGGAAGCAGTGCCACTTTGAGCTGTTCTTCAAGAATCTCGCGATTTTTTTTGGAATCATTGAGCTCTTCTTTGGCAAAAGCCAGCATTTCCGGATCTTTTTCACTCTCCAAAAGACCTTCGGAATCCTCAATGGACCGGAGGCACTTCTGATATACAGTGATGAGTTCAATAATAGGCCGTAACTGAGCTTCTTTTCGTGCTAAATCGCGAAAGCGGTTCTGATCCGCCATCGCGGAAGGATGATTCATTTCCTGGCTGATTGTTTCGTAATCGGCTTTGATTTTTAGAAGTTTTTCGAGCATGAATGGTGAACGGGTAACGAAATAACGATGTAACGAGATAACCTGTTGCTTCGTCGCATCGTTATTTCGTTCTGTCGTCAGTGATTAATCCCTTGAATTTTAAGCCGAAATTTGGTATAATACAAGGATTAATATAACAAACAGACCTGAGTCGACAACCGAATCGACCGCTCAAAAAAATCAAAAAATGAACACACAAGAAACAAATCCGGCTCCCTTTGAACACAATCAGGTTCTTTTGGAATGGAAAACTCCCGAATTTGTGCCTCACCCCCGTGACATACGATGGTTTCTGGCCGCGGGAATCCTGGTACTGATCTTAATCGTTTACGCGATTCTGAATGATTCCGCCACCATGGCGATCGTGTTTATCGTGCTGGCCGGCGTTTATTACCTGATTCACAATCAGGAACCGAAGATCATCGACGTGAGAATTACGGAATTGGGCATTGATGTCGGCGGTAAATTTTACCCCTACAACACCATCAACGCGTTCTGGATTGTATATAACCCCCCCTTTGTACGCCGATTGTATTTTAGAATGGGTACAAAATCATTCACGGAAGTCAAAGTGGAACTCAATCACCAAAACCCCGTGGAATTAAGACGCCTGCTTGCCGGTGAAATTCCCGAGATCGAAGGTGCACAAGAGAGCGTAACCGATATTTTAATCCGCTTATTGCGGCTTCAATAAATGATTTTTATCAAAGAACATTACCGGGATTTTAATGCAAGAAACCGTTTCATTTTTGAGAACGTGGAACGCGCGGACAACGCGACGGAATTATGGAAAAAACCTGTGGAAGAACTCGATCTTTCGGGGATGAACGTCGAAAGGGCAATCGGCGCGATGGAATCCGCTTACGGCCACAGCGCGTACAAAAGTGCCATCCGGACTTACGTGAACGGATTATTTAAAAACGCCGCCAATCCGGCCATCGCGAAAATGGAAAAAGATCTGATCGAGAATTCCGCCGGAAATTACAAAACCGCTTTCGAAGGCGAAATCCTTCCCGTTTTTGCCGATGCCATCAGACGCCTGAACGGCAAACATGAACGCGCGATTGATTTGATTATAGAGCACACCGAAGAAGAACTTAATACATTGAATGATCAGATAGATGCGATGCAAGACGCACTTAAAAGCGAACCCAAAATGGATATTCCGTCTCCTGATGAAGTGGGAACAGAAGATGTCAACTTCATGGGAATGAACATCATGATTGAACGAAAAGGGGTGGATTACGAAAAGGCACGCGGAAAAGTAAAATACACATTCGAAAAATGGGGTAATAAAATGCTCGACGCTTATATGACCGAAGACCTGAAAGACAGTGACCTGGGTGACGCGTTAAAGGAGGGACTGAACGCGAAATTCCGGGGAAAAATCGATTTTTTGTTTGAAGAAGGAAAAGCGAGCAAAGAAACAATCGAAGCGCTGAAAACGGAATTTTTAAAACGATTGTCCGAGTATGCGAAAATCGATGGAAAGACCGGCACCATCAGCCGGGTTGACGCGGAAGTGATGTGGCGTGCCGCCGCCGAAGTGCTCAAAAGAGAACAAAGCATGATCGATCTGATCAGCAAAGGGAGTGACTCAGCGGTAAAAAAAGCGCTCGAAACCCGCGCGGAAATGGATCCGGAAGCCTGGATAAAAGCGGTCACCATGACCGGAGAAGCGATGATTGAAAACGCGATTGAAAGCGGCAATGAACAGGGGTTTGTAAACGCCATCACCACACTGGCAAAAAAACCGGCCGGTTCATTCGATTTTGACGAAGCAAGCAATCTCTTTTTAAACCAACTCACCCTTCGGGCGAGCACCGGCGCGAAAAACGCGATTGATTTTCTGGAACATTCCAACCGGGAGCTCAACAGAGGAAACCCCATTTTGGAAAGAATTGAACCACGCGCGTTTTCCACGTTGGTATTTAGTGAACGGAACATGCTTTTGGAACGAACGACAATTCCCAAAAGCGAATATGACAAAGCCGTGGTGGAATTCATGAGCACCAATCGCGAGGGTCGTGACGAAATGCTGGAAGATCCAAAAAAGCGCCGCGTTTTGTTCGAAGCCATCAAAGTGATCAAGGAAGATTATGAAATTGCCCTTGAGGAATACGGCGACGTGCCGGAAAGAATCACGAGCAACTTCGGTCATCCCAATAAAAAACTGACACAATACGACAAAATGGCACGATTGCGCGCTCTCATCATGATCGCCAAAGAAACGGAATGGATCGTAAAAAACCTGAGCAAGGCGCCGGAATACCAAAAAGCCTACCAAAAAAAGGCTGAAGGTGAATCCAAAAGCATGGAAGAGGAACTGAAAAAAACAACCGTCAAAAGACGTACCGAAGAAGGAGGTTTATACGTTCCTAACCTTGATTTTGAAAACATCCATACGGTTTATAAAACCGGTTACGTGAGCATTGCCGCGCGCAACGGTTTTAATGGAAAAGATCTTGCGTTGAGCACGGCAAAAGGCATCGCCGGATTCACCGTCGCGATCAACATCATGAACGCGATCAAAAACAAAGGCGGTTTGCTCAGCAATCCTTACATTTTTAGTGGCGCGGCGATTTTTTACGGCATCAAAAAATACCAGGAAAATCCGGAAGTGGGCGACTACTTTAGTGCCACCCCCGGGAAGAGAGCGAATCTAGAGACCAACATGAGGCTCCGAAGCCTGGCCAAAAAAACCGGTCGTCGTCGCCTCAAAAACTTTATCGCCAAAGAAAGTGAATGGAAAGCGATGGAAGATTTGGACGCGGATGAAATAAAGACACTCATCGGGGAATCCACCGAACGTTACGCACCCCATCCCGTGATCACCAAAGCGGATCTGAAGCCGTTCATTGCCAAAGAAGCATGGGTGCATCTGCCGGAAGAAGGATTCGAACGCGAACGGTTTATGTTCTACACCAAGTTTCTGGCCGGCAACAAAAATATTCACATCTTAAAAGAAGAATGTCAGAAATGGCAGTAAAAAACAATCATGAATGACTCCTTAAATCATCAAAGGCAAAAGGAAGAAAAAGCGCGAATAGCGAAAAACAGCACGATTGTGGGAGGTGTACAAACGGTAAATGTCGTGGCAGACACCCTTGCCGCGGAAATAGCGATAGAAACGGAAAGAAAACGCGCACTCAGCGCCGCACTTATACGCGATACCGAAAAAGCAATCGACGAAAAAATGCCTCGAATGATTGAAGACAGGCTGAACGATCAAGTTCAAAAAACGGAAATCGATCTGCCCACTATTCTCAATCCGGAACCCTCTGAATTACTCCAGCAACCCCACGCACGAACACACACACGAGTGAAACCGCAGACAGACACAGACACAGAAATGCAAACGACCTCTCAGCTTCCGGCAATAGCCGAAAAACGACAGGGAACCAAAGAACAACAGCTTAAGATGAAAAAACGAATGGATGCCGGCGGAAACGAAGTGAGACCACGACTGGCACAAAACCGTCCAAGCATGACACCCCCCCCTCAAAAAACAACAGGAGCCAAAGGCTCCTCCGCCGCAAAAAAAATGGCCAAAGCCGCGCTCCCACTGGTGGGATCGCTGGGAGCGGCAGGCGGGTTTCTCTACTTCTTAGCTTAAATAAATGAAACGGATTTTTCATCCCCTCAAAGGCGGTATCGCTTTGCTACTCATCATCGCGCTCATGAGCGCGCAAGTGAGCCTGTACACGCAAAAAATAACGGTAACGCCGCAAAAAAGTACCGCTATAAACTGGCTCATTCCGGATGCACATGCGGAAATGACAGCTGCTGCAAGAGAAGGAATAAACAAAGTGATCGATAAAAGAGTAGATGATGATGCGAAAGAAGCGGCAAGCGCAAAAGATGGAGAAGGAACAGGACTTCAGCAGGCGGCGGACATGGAGGACATCATTAAAAAAGTGGCTCAGCTTTCCACGTACGTGAACTTCCTGTTCAATCCGCTCATCCATTTTTTCACAATGAAAATCGGGGATTTATTGAATAACGATTACATTTACGCCAAAAAAATGGGTGAAATGCTCCAGAACATCTGGCGCATCAACCGCAACATTGTCAACATCGTCTTTGTCATCATTCTGCTTTATTTGGCACTCAAACAAATCTTCAGCGGAGAAGAAGGCAACACGGATTTAAAAAAAGTATTGCCCATGTTCGCGATCATGCTGATCGCGGTGAATTTTTCGTGGATGGGAAGCAAGGTGGTGCTCGATGCCGCCAATGTGAGCACCAATATTATTTTCAGCATTCCGGCCGGCGTGAAAGGGTTAATGAGTCCGGAACTACTAAAGGGAGAACCTTGTAATGTGGAAGATAACAAGGTAAAAGGCTCTTGTGGAAAACCGACCGTCTTCTTCCCGGTCGACAGCAAATACACTTTAAATTTAAAAGCTGAAGATTGCCAAGGACTTGATGAAGAATACCAAAAAGCTTACGGAAATAATGAAGATGATCCGACAGACAAATCCAATCCTGTCCACGGCATAAATATCTTTTGCTGGAACACACTGGATATGGCCGACTACAATCAAAACACTGCCTCGTATTTTCTTTCATACAGCATGGCAAAAGTGCAAAACCTAACCCAGGCCAGCACGGGAGGCGGTGTGTTTAAAGTGGCTATCGGAACTTTATTCGCGCTCATCATTCAAATCGTTTATCTGGTGGCTTTTGCCGGGCTTTTCATCGCCCTGATCTTTCGAATCGCGGCATTGTGGCTACTGGTCAGCTTCTCCCCTTTTCTGGTATTGATCGCCTTCCTGAAAAAAAATGTTTCCGAACTCAATATGGGGGAAAACGACGTTGTGAGCCTAAGCGGTTTTGTGCATTGGGCCTTTGCCCCGGCCAAAGTGGCCGCGGTATGGTCGGTGGGATTCATCATGATTTCCGCCGGACAAAAACTGTCACCGAACTTTTTTGAAACCCTGAATAAAGCGGGCGCGGCGTTTAATAACGGAAAAATGTTCAACGTGAACGCGTTATTTTTGGGAATGGGCAATTTACAGCAATTCATTTGGCTGATCATGACCACGGTCATCATCTGGTTCGGCACGTTCCAGGTACTCAGCAAACTGCCGATGGTCGGAACGCTATTCAGCCGTATTCAGGACTACGGAAAACAAATGGGTATCGAAATTGCCAAATCTCCTACTTGGGCACCCATTATGCCATTGTATGACTTCCAGAGTCAGAGTTGGCAAAAGGGATCTTTGGCAAAAGCGATTCCTCAGCCTCTCGCATGGCTTCAGAAGAAGAGGCAGGAATATACGCAGGGTGATTCAGACGGTGATACTTTTAGAAAGGGGGCTGAAAAATTGCGCAAGCTAAGCACGGGTCAGGTAATTGAAATCAAACATGCAATAGGACAGAAAAAAGAAATGCTTACTTTTGAACTCATCGCGAAACACACCGGAATCACCGCCGACATGGTCAAAACCAAACCGAAAGAGGTGGAACGCATGTTAAAAAACGGTCATCCTGAATTGGCCGCCGAAATCAAAGATTTAATGCTATTAATCGGAAAAGGAGCCAGAAGGGCTGGTACTCCACCACCTCCAAAACAGCCACCGGCAGCACAGGGAGCACAAGCACCAGGAACGGCGGCAGACGCAACAGCACAGGCAGCAACGGGAGCACCGGGAGCACCGGGAGCACCGGGAGCACCGGGAGCACCACCACCGGGAACACCAGCAGTACTATGAGTAGCTAGATAAAATTTCATCACAAAAAAACCACTCATAAACTCACCCCCATTCGCCCCCTTTAACTAGGGGGAGGGGGTGTTTGAGTTGGAGCCTGAGTAGGAGGTGCGGGAGGTACAGGGAATACAAAAGGAGGAGGCGTGTAAGCGGGAGGCGTTGGCTGAACAGGCGTAGGGGAAACAGGAGGTGTAGGAAGTACCGGTTGAACCGGTGCCGAAGGTGCCGGCGAAGCCGGAGGAACCGGAGCGGAGGGCATAGAAATTGGAGCAGGCGCAGGCACCGCCGAAGGTTGTGCCGGAGAAGGATGGACAGGTGGCATGGGTGCGACAGGAAAAGCGGGAGTAGCAGAAGGAGGAGCGGCAACCGATTGAGGCGCAGGCGTAGCGGAAGGCGCGGAAGCATCAGGAGTCGCACCGGCGGCACTTTTCATCATTCCCGCTCCGACACGACGGAAAATTTCGCGTTCCACAAAATCCTTTTCACGCGCGTATTTCAAACGGGAGAGCTGGCGAAAAGCCTCGGCAGCCTGAAGATCCCCCTTAAACCCATCATAAACCGTGGACATCGAAAACCCGCGCGAAGTGGCGTTATCGATATTGAGCTTAATATAAGCCTGATAATTCGCGATGTTCACAAGATCCTGTTCGCTGAAAACCGGAGCGAACTCTTTGGCCATGTATTCGGCATCCTGAGCACCGATTTTAAAACACATCATGGAACCGACGTTACCAAACACGGCATCACGAATGGTCGTGTCTTCGGCAGTCCCCTTTCCGCCCCCTTTGAGTTTAGTGATCTGAGAAATATACTGATGTGCGATGATCAGATTAAGACGGTACTTGCGCGCTTCGGAAAGAATCGAAGCAAACGAATCCGTCACGAAGTTCTGAAATTCATCCACATACATATAAAAATCCAAACGTTCGTCTTCGGGGGTATCCACACGACTCATCGCCGACATCTGAAGTTTGGCAACCATGATCATACCCAAAAGCTGTGAGTTGAGATCCCCCATTTTACCCTTGGAAAGATTGCAGAGCAAAATTTTTCCTTCATCCATCACCTTTCTAAAATCAAAGCCGGACTTGGTTTGACCGATGATATTACGGATCTGCGCGTTGGTGATGAAAGGACCGAATTTCGCGCTGAAATACGGAATCATCTCCTGTTTTTCACGCGCGCCGGTAGAAGCCATTTCCTTATCCCAAAAGGATTTGACGACCGGATTTTTAACCTTGTTGGACTTGTATTTTTGCCAAGCTTCATCGGTAAACAAACGCGGAAGGTCGATCAGTGTCGCACCTTCGCTGTCATCCTCCATAAGGGTTAAACAACCATTGCGGAAATAATGTTGCAAACGGGGACCCATGATTTCTTCCCCGAACATTTTAATAAAAATCGCGAGCGCCTCCTGCGACATGAACTCTTTTTCATCCTGAGAATAAGCCTCCAGAATATTAAGACCCATGGGGCGTCCTAAATCCCCGGGGCTAAAAACGATAATGTCATCCGCCCGTTCCCGCGGGATATGAGGCAAAACCGCCTCCACCAGATCCCCGTGCGGATCGATCAAACACACGCCCTTGCCCTTTTTAACATCCTGCCTGAGCATGGTGTTCAAGATGGTGGATTTACCGGTACCGGACTTCCCAATGATATAAAAATGACGACGGCGGTCATCGTCTTTCACATTCACCGGAACCGTTTCACCGCGATAAATATTATTTCCCAAAAACAAACCTTCTTTGGGCATATTGCTCGGTGCCGGAGCGATTTTAAATTCCTGCCACTTGATAACAGGAGACTGGTTGTATTTGATATTGGGGAAATGAAAAACCGAAGAAATCTCCTCGGGGCCGAGAATCATTTTAACCGGATGTAAAATCCGCTGAATCCATCCGCGCTTGATGTCGCGTAAAATGAATCCTTTCAAAAGCCACTTCCGCACAAAATATTTTGTTTTGGAAAAAGAATTGTTATTGGGTGCGTTGTATTGAGCAAAGGAATCTTTGATTTCAAAAACGATTTCGGAGGCACGGTATTTATTCCGCGCGGAAGCCACAATGCGAATAACGGTTTCAAAACCGACCTTCACATTCTTGGTTTCCATCAGCTTGACCTGCTCATCCATCAAAGGCGTGGTGCGGGTGGCTCCGGAATTGGTATCCACATTCTCCGTAAATTTTTCGTTCTCTCCTCCCTGCACCAAAATACGAATCCATGTCGCGATCCAGCTGAGCACATTTAATTTTTGAAAAAACCCTTTTTTCTCTTTTCCCAAAAACAGATTTCTGGCGGCATCACGCCCTTTTTTTTGCCAACCGTCTGCGAGAGGTCTAAGCATAACCTGAATAGCGGCTCCTTCATCCCGTTCGATTTTGGAAAGCGTATTGGCGATATTATTAAAAGGATCAGACCCCATGAACTGGTACGTGCGAATGGGGTACATGGACGATTTATTCAGGCGAATGTACATGCCGTTGGCCTTGTACCCCTGACGAAAAATATTGTAATCGTCCACTTGCTCCACAAATACGTCGGAATAAAAAGCCGTGATCTGTTTGGCCATCAATGCCTTTAAATGACGCGGAACCACAAAAAAGAATTCGAGCTGCCCATTTAAAATCACATACTCGCAGGAAAAAAAATCCTGCCCGGTAATGATGTATTTGTAGTCCTCCTGGTAAACCGAATGCAACGCTTCAAAAAAATGAGTCATGACATCCGTCACTTCTTTGAAAGTTTTTCCGGAGGAGTATTGCTGAGTTTCTTTTTCACGCTCTTCTTTGGAATCTTTGATAGGAACCGTCACCCGCAAAAAAACCATATTCAAAGAGCGCTCCAAATTACGTTTCACGCGAATCCGCCACCACATCAAAAGAAACAAAATGACAAGACCGCCCGCAATGCCCAGTATCCGTAAAACCACTTTTATTTTTTATTTAAAAAAAGTCGCATTCAGTATAACGCAAAGTAAAAAATGAGAAAAGGAAATCGTTGCTCACACGAATCACAAGATCAGTACACAGTGATCAGTAGTGAATAGTTAGTAGTTAGTAGTTAGTAGTTAGTAGTTAGTAGTTAGTAGTTAGTAGTTAGTAGTTAGTAGTTAGTTCTCTGTAGCACTGTGAACTGTAGCACTGAACACCAATCTAAATATCCAAGTCTTCATCAATGTCCAAATCGTCTTTTGCTGTATCTCCAAGCAATCCATCGCCGTCGTCAAACTTGGGCAGAACCGCTTCAATAGCTCCCCATTCGGAATCTTCATCCATAGGAATGATCAAAGTCACCTCATCACCCACCGAAGCGCGAAAATAAGTGACCGAAGCAAGCAACACTTTGTATCCTTTTCCATTGGCCAAAATCATGTACTGGCCATCTTTGTGAACCAAGGGGCCAATAACCGTCTTGCGTTCCACGGGACCGATTTGTTTGTAAAGAAACTTCCCTTCTTCGGTCACAGTCAGTTTTAAAACATCCCCGGGGATCAGCTTTGATTTACTCGCGTAATTGGCGGGAACGGGAAAAACAGTACCCTTTTTATCGATCATATTCTGACCGTCAAATACACCCTCAATGATCTTTCCGCTGGAAGAACCGGTCATCGTGGCGGCTTTACTCACATATTTTGAACTGTCGATCGGGGAAGAAGAAGTCAATCCCGAAATGTCACTGATCAATTCTTTAGCCATCTGTAAGGCGGATTCCGCACTTTCTAAGGCTTCAAAAGCCTTGGCAAGTTTACTGGTATCGTTCATTTTTATTTTGATAAATTAAAATATAAATTTTGTTTTTGTTCTTAGCGGACAAAGCGAACGCGTCTGCCTTTATGGATTATAATAAGGTGAAACTAACCGATAATTTCGTCTTTTCCATCTGAGCCTCAAGTTCCTTCCTAAGAAGCAATCCTTTCTGAGCTCCATAATGAGAAACAACGGAATTTGCATTAAGTGTACCATAAATCAGCGCCATTTTCAAGCCCTTACCATCAATAACGGCCGCAGTAAAACCACTCGCAAAGGCATCCCCTGCCCCAAGGCTATCCACACGATTGGTAGTGACAACAGGAGAAAAATAAAGATGCTTACCATCCGTAGCCTGAGCGCCATTACGGCCATCGGTAATAATCACGTTTTTAACCCCGTATTTCAAAAATTCACGCATAATAGCGCGCACATCATCCGCATAAGGTGGCAAAAACGAACGACGATCGTGAACGTGCTGCTTGGGATCAGGGTGCTTGTTCTTGGCTAAAGAATAAGGAATTCCCGTAAAAAGAGTGGCTTCTTCTTTATTCAGAAAAAGAAGGTCGATGTGCTTTAAAAGCTTATTCCATTGCTTCACTCCGGCCGTCAACTGTTCAAATCCGGGGTTCCAAGCGACATGAATACGAGGGTGTTTATCGAGCAACTTTACAAGTGCGTTTAAAATGACCTGATTGTCTCCGGAAACATGATTCAGAAAAATCCAATCCGCGGAAGCAAGCGCATCCGGAGGAAGATCTTTCGCGGAAAAAAGCTGATTTGCTCCCGCGTATCCCAAAACCGTCCGATCGCCATCCAAAGTATTGATGATGGTGGAAAAACCCGTTTTATCGCGCGATGTCCGCGTAACGAACCGGGTATCCACCTTTTCCTTTTTTAAATTCTCAACGACTTGTTCACCATATTCAGCACCGATTTTACCAACAAAAGAAGTGGCAAATCCCATACGGGAAAAAGCCACAGCCGTATTGGTAGCCCCACCGCCGAACGTTTCAATCACGTCATCAATCTTAATCTTTCCTCCGTGTTTTAAGCATAACCACTGCTCCTGAATAGACGGTCTGGTCAGAGTGAGCATGGCCTGATCATTGGGTTTTATAAAAATATCAAAGGTCGCGCTTCCGATGGTGATTATTTTTGGAAATTTCATTTTATTTTTGGAGCTAAATTTATTTTTGGATGACATGGATGTTCTTATGAAACCATTTTCATTATACCAAATCAATCCGCTTGAACAGCCAAATGATTATAGCCATGTAAGGTCACACTCACAATTCCAAAGACAAAAGCACTGATGGCAACGACAAGAAAACAAGTCTGAATCCCGTAAATACTGGCAATAACACCGGTTAAAATAGGACCAAAAATACGACCAAGACGATTGAAAAAGTTATTAAAACCGGTCACCTCGCCAAGCATACGACGCGGACTCAAACGGGTAATCGTTCCGTTATAAACCGGACGGATGATTGCCATAGAAAAAGAAGTCATGGCAATAAGGGCGACAACCCACATTTGATCGACGATAAAATAAAGTAGAAAATAAGACATCGCACCGACAAACAAACCGGCCGTGATCACATTCATTCGACAAAAACGATCGGTGATCTCCGAAAAGAAAAAACTGAACACAAACGGTAAATAGGTCACCGCCATCAAAAGGGCGATATGTTTTAAGGAAAGATTGATGGAAAGTCCAAGCAAAGGAATGAAGGCGACGAAAAACATCAAAATAACCCCATCAAAAAAAGCAAGGAATAAAAAGAAAAACATTTTAGGACTGAGTTCACGAATATCTTCAAAAATATCAATAAAATCCTGACGTTTATGAAAATATTTTTTTATTCCAAAAAACAAAGAGCCAATCCCCTCTTCGTGAATGATCGGCAGAATCAAAAGCCCTGCTAAAATACTGGGTAAAATAGCCAAAAACATCCAGCTGAAACCATAATACTGAATGGTAAAAGCGCCGATCACCATTCCCAAAACCCATCCGCCGTAATCCAGAGCCATGTACAAACCAAATGGTTTAGATTGCCCCAAAAGATTGTGTTTACGGATGTAAGATTCAGTCCCCACAATCATGAGGGAGTGACCCACTCCACAAAGCAACTGAGCCGCAATCACCAAAATGACATTTTTAGACAAGCCCGCCAAAACAAAAAGGAGGATTGTAAAAAAGTAAACCACTTCACCGTCACGGATCAAAACCGTGTCTTTGATTTTATCGGCCAAACGCATCAAAGGAATGATCGCGAGAAGTGCACCGACAGGCATTAAGGAAATAAAAAGACCGATCAAAGCATAATTATTATTAAATTCCCGAAAATACATGGGAATAAAAGGATCCACAAATCCCCAGCCAAGTGTGCGGAGAAAAATAACAAACACAATCAACTTAACTCCGGTGGGAATTTCCTTTTCGTCTTTAATAAAGGTACGTAAAACGTTCGAAAACATAAAAGATTTCATCATGATTAACCGCGCTTGATAAAACGGCGTTTGTGATGATAAAAGAAATAAGCTAAAAATGAAGAAATCAACACGATCCAAACCGCTTCAGGGCCTGTTTTACCGGTTGTGGGAACATGACTGAGTTTGGAATAAGAAGGAGAAGCGAATGAAGGAGCGGAAGGTTTTAATGCGTTAACACTGGGAGTCGCCGTAAATTCCGGAGAAAGCGATGAAATTTCGTAACCGTTTATATCCAGAGCGGCAATCACAAAATGATAAGGCACTTCGTTGATCAAATCCCTCACCGTGAAGTAAGGGGAATAATCGGAAGTGACGGCAAAATCATCGTATTGGCCGCTTTTGACACCGAAATAAATTTTGTAATAAAACGCATGAACGCCGGGAAAAGCAGGCCAGCTCAATTGAACGGCGCCATCCATGGGAATAGCCTGGTAGCCCACAAAAGCGGGTTGTGCCAACGCGGGAACGGCAGGAGCGGCGGGAGTGAGCGCGATGGTCACTCCGAAATCATCGCTTTCAATTCCCTTACTATCCACAGCCTTCACCGCGAAAAAAAGTTGCTTGCCGTTTTCCAAACCCGAAAGAGTCAATGTAGTGACCGCGCCTTGTGTTTCGAAAGTTTGATTGAGCTCATTGTAATGCGCTCCATAATAAAGGCGATAACGCTGAATGGGATTGTCGTGCCCGATAACCGCCTGCCAGTTAAGGGTAACCTGAGCGTCCCCGGAAGTTCCCTCAAGTCCGTCAACGGCTGGCGGAGATTTTGGTTTCAGAGCACCGGTCTGAACCGTCGCCTGACCGGAAAGTTCGGCTTTGTTGGAAAGTTTATCAACCAAAATCACATCCAACGGAAAAGTGCCCTCCAAGGCAGGAGCCGCAACCGTAGCCGTGTAAGTTCCGGGAATATCGCTGGCCAAAAGAGCCGCTTCGATCCCCTGAAGTCGTACTTTCACCTCGTCAAGATCGGGTTCGGATTGAACCGTGATCGAAAGAGGATCGCCAGGCTTGACCACGCCATCCGGGTAAACACTGAGCAGACTGAGAACCGGTGGAACAGTATCGATAGCCACATGAACGGAATTCGACACCTCTCCGCCTTCGGACATCACGTAAAACACATGAGAGCCATTCTCGAGATTTTTCGCGTCAAAGCTGAAAAACCCATCTTCGTCGGTTTCGGAATCCCCTATTTTTGAATCGTTATCAAAAACTTTCAGATTGATATTCGCGTCACCCTGACCGGTAACAATTACGGAAGTACTTCCAAGTTCGGAGTCATCCGAAGGAGATTTGATAGTGAGATTGCTCGTCAAAACGGCCGGATTGACCGCCTCCAC
>PFOK01000011.1 GCA_002792495.1 Candidatus Peregrinibacteria bacterium CG_4_10_14_0_2_um_filter_43_11
AACAAGAAACATCCCATCGGAGAAACATTGTCAGCGAAAGAAAAATGATCATTTAACCTTCACGCTTTTTTTGCTACTATTCTTTTGCCTTTAAAATTGAAAATTGAAAATTTACAACACACTGACGCGACAAAAGGAAGAGCTAAAACCCATTCATGATAAAAAAGTGGGATTGTATTGCTGTGGACCCACGGTGTACAACTACGCTCATATTGGGAATTTGAGGAGCTTTTTGTTTGAAGATTTTTTACGCCGTACGCTCGAATTCAACGATTACGACGTGAATCAAGTGATGAACATTACGGATGTAGGACATTTAACATCGGATAGCGACGAGGGGGAGGATAAAATGGAAAAAGGTGCCAAGCGGGAAGGAAAAACGGTGTGGGAAATCGCGGAACACTACACCACTGCTTTTTTTGACGATATCGATGCGCTAAACATCAAACGTGCGACCCATTACCCCAAGGCAACCGATCATATTGAAGAAATGATTAGATTGGTACAGCGAATTGAAGCGAACGGATATACTTACCAGGCAGGAGGAAATGTATATTTCGACACCGGCAAGATGGAGGATTACGGAAAATTAACGGGGGGAACCGTAGAGACGCGCCATAGCGCGTCTCCCGAACACACCCGCATTGACGTAGACCCAAACAAAAAACACCCACACGACTTTGTGTTATGGTTTACGGAATCCAAACATGGCAATCAGGACATGCAGTGGGAAAGCCCCTGGGGGAAAGGTTTTCCCGGATGGCATTTGGAATGTTCCGCCATGAGCATGAAGTATTTAGGAAAGCAATTTGATATTCACTGCGGTGGAATCGATCATGTCCCCGTCCATCACACGAACGAAATTGCACAAACCGAAGCCGCAACAGGCAAAAAACCATGGGTAAAATACTGGATGCATGGCGAATTTTTGTTGGTTGGTAGCGGAGGTAAAATGGCGAAATCCGGTGATAATTTCGTCATCCTACAAACATTGAGAGATCGTGGATTTGATGCGCTGGATTATCGGTATTTTTGCATGCAGGCCCATTACCGAAAGGAATTAAAATTCAGTTGGGAGGGATTGGAGGCGGCAAAAACCGCCCGTCGTCGTTTGCACGATCGTGCAAACGTAGGGACGTGTCACGACACGTCCGGTAAAGACGCGATTAATCGGGTCTCCGGCGATTATATGCAAAAATTCAACACCGCGATCAATGATGATTTAAACATTCCACAATCCCTATCCATTACCTGGGAACTGGTGGATGACACCTCCGTTCCAAATGAAGAAAAAATGGCTACTCTATCAAAATTCGATGAAGTATTGGGGTTAAAATTGGGGGAAAAAGAAGTGCATGATACCCCGAAAGAAATTGAAGAATTAATCGAACAACGAGACACCGCACGTCTAAAAAAAGACTGGGCAACATCCGACACATTACGAAAGGAAATTGAAGATGCCGGGTGGATTGTGGAAGACAAAAACGACGGTGGTACCATTGTGAAACCGAAATAACCCCGATCGTCATCCTACCCCCTTGCGCCGGAGCAGTGGCTCCTGCCCTGGTTCGAAGCAAGAAAATGGAATTTAGGATTTAGGATTTTAGTAATTTAAAATTATGATCGGCATCCTCGCATTACAGGGTTCCTTCAAAGAGCACATCGACATGCTGCACCGGCTCGGCGCAAAAACAAAAGAAATCCGCTGTCTTGAAGACACCAAAGATATACAGGCATGCATCATCCCCGGGGGAGAAAGCACAACAATGATGAAAATGCTCAAAAAAACCGGATTGGATGAATGGCTGAAAAAAGTCGCGAAAAAAGGCATGCCCCTTTACGGCACCTGCGCCGGAATGATCATCCTTTCTAAGGGGTATTTGGATTTGATTGACGTAGAAGTGGAACGCAACGCCTACGGCCCCCAATTAGCCAGTTTTGAAGATGAAATTACTTTGTGCCTCCACAAGTATGGGGAGTCAGACGAAGCCTTGGCGAAGGCTGACCCACAACTTGCCAGTTTTGAAGATGGAATTGAAACAACATCCCCCCTCATTCTCATCCCGAAGCCTGCCGAGGGATCTAATACTAAAAATTCTGAAAATATTTTAGACCCCTCCGCAAAAGTCGGGGTGAGAAAATATTTTCAAGGAATTTTCATCCGCGCGCCCAAAATCAAATCATTCGACGCGGAAGTGCAAGTGCTTGCCGCTCACAAAAAAGACCCCGTTTTATTGCGGCAAAACAACATCATGATCGGTAGTTTTCATCCGGAACTGGCAAATGAGACGAAAATTCACGAATATTTTATATCGATGACCTCCTAAAAATTATGTTAAGATATTTCATGGAACCCATCACCCATTAAAAACATGCAAACCAAGTTCAAAATTTTCTCGGGATCATCTCACCCGAAACTGGCAAAGGAAATTGCCAAACACCTCAAAACAACACCGGGGAAGATCACACTTTCTAATTTTTCGTGTGGCGAAAAATACGTCGCATTAGGGGAAACCATTCGTGGAAAAGAAGTATTCATTGTGCAAACTTGTCGGGATCAGCACGTAAACGAAGACTACATGGAATTGTTTTTGATGTGCAATGCGGCAAAACTTTCGTTCGCCAGTAAAGTTCATGTGATCTTGCCCCATTTTGGATACGCCAGACAGGATAAAATACATATTCCACGGGAACCGATTTCCGCAAAACTGATGGCGGATTTGTTGGTGGCCAGTGGTGCGGACCATGTGATGACGGTGCAATTACACACGGATCAAGCGCAAGGATTTTTCAATGTTCCGGTCGACAATTTGAATGCAAAAAAAGCATTCGCGAACTATTTCCAAAAAAAGAAACTAAAAGATATTGTTGTCGTTTCTCCGGACGCCGGCGGAGCGAAAAATGCGAAATCCTTCGCGGATCAACTGGGAGCCACAATCGCGATTCTGCACAAAACACGACCGGAACACAACAAATCACAAGTGACCCACGTGGTGGGAGATGTAAAAAATAAAACCTGCATTGTTTACGACGACATGATCGATACGGGCGGCAGCGTGATCCACGCAAAAGAAGCGTTGATAAAAGGAGGAGCAAATAAAGATGTTTATTTATGCGCCACTCACGCTATTTTTTCGAACGGCGCAAGCGACAGACTTAAAAAAGCAAAATTCAAAGAAGTAGTGGTTACCAATTCCGTTCCGGTAGAAAAGAAAAGGCTTTTCCCGGGATTGCATCAAATTTCCCTCGCCCCACTGCTGGCGGATGTCATTGAAAATGTGGCTCACCAGGAATCGGTGAGCAAACTCTTCTTCTAGATACACCTCATCCAGAGAGAACCTGTCCCGAGTGACTCGAGGGAAGGGATCTACTCTTTAATTCGTGTCATTCGGATCTATCAAAAAATCATTATAATTGTCGAGATTTACAAGACGTGAAAGCTCGATTCGGATTATATTCATTAACAAAAAATCATGAAAATCGCCATCAACGGTTTCGGACGCATCGGACGTCAAACCTTGCATATCATCATGCAGAAACACAACAACCTGGAAGTGGTTGCCATCAATGATTTAACGGATAACACCACATTGGCTCACCTTTTCGCGTTTGATTCCACTTACGGCCGTTACCCGGGAACAGTGGAATTACAGGGGAATGATTTGGTTGTAGACGGTAAAAAAATCCACATTTACGCGGAATCCGATCCGGAAAAACTCCCCTGGAAGGAGTTGGGGGTGGATGTGGTTTTGGAATGCACCGGAGTATTTAGAACGCATGAAGGTGCCGGCAAACACATCACCGCGGGCGCAAAACGCGTGATCATTTCCGCTCCGGCAAAGGGGGACAAAGGCGCGGACGTGAACATTGTAATGGGAGTGAATGAAGAAACATACAACCCGGAAACCCATTTCATCATCTCCAATGCCAGTTGCACCACAAACTGCCTAGCTCCCGTTGCCAAGGTACTGAATGATGAATTCGGAATCAAACGCGGATTGATGACCACCATTCACGCCGTAACCAACGATCAGCGTATCCTGGATTTGCCACATAAAGATTTAAGACGCGCGCGAAGCTGCATCCAGAGCATGATTCCTACAACCACCGGAGCCGCGAAAGCGGTGGGATTGGTAATTCCGGAACTCCAAGGCAAATTGAGTGGCATGTCGATTCGTGTTCCATTGCCAACCACTTCTGTTGTAGATCTAACAGTAGAACTTAAAAAATCAACAACCGCGGAAGAAATAAATGCCGCCCTTAAAAAACGCGCAAAAGAAATACCGGAAATTCTGGAAGTGGAAGACCGCCCCTTGGTTTCCAAAGATTTTCAAAAAGACTCTCATTCATCCATTGTGGATGCGCAAAGCACCATGGTCATTGATGGCACGTTCGTGAAAGTGCTGGCATGGTACGACAACGAATGGGGTTATTCCTGCCGCTTGGTGGATTTAACACAGTACATCACCTCTGCATAAAACTAAACGCATCCCGTCATACTCGTTCAAAATTCTTAACTCAAAGCCACCATGAAATTAACCAGCTTCGGCGCCGCATTAGAAGTAACAGGCTCTCAACATCTCTTAGAAATAAACGGAAAGAGGATCCTTTTGGACTGCGGATTGTTCCAAGGCAGACGCAAGGAATCATTCGAAAAAAACCACACTTTCGGATTCGACCCGACAAAGATTGATGCTGTAGTACTCTCCCACGCGCACATTGATCACAGTGGGAACATCCCCACTTTGGTCAAAAGAGGCTTCAAAGGAATCATTCATTGTACCGAAGCCACACATAGTTTGTGTGAAGTGATGTTGATGGACAGTGCGTATATCCAGGAAAGTGACGCGGCTTATTTTGCCAGAAAACACCCCAACACAGCCCTAACGCCTATTGAACCGCTTTACACGCAAGAAGACGCGGAAGCGGCCCTAGAGCACTTCAACGGCAAACCTTACAACAAAACATTCGAGTTGATTGAAGGGGTTAAAGTAACCTTCCGGGAAGCGGGACATGTACTGGGTTCTGCGATAGTGGTTTTAGAGATTGAGGACAAAGAAGATGGAAAGAAAAAACGCTTTGTCTTTACAGGCGACTTGGGAAGAAAAAGATTGCCCATTCTAAAAGACCCTTATCAGGTAGAAACGGCCGATTATTTAATGTGCGAAAGCACTTACGGTAATCGCGCTCACGAACCGATTGAAGAAAGCCTCCCCGCATTGGCTCGAGTGGTCAACCGTACCGCAAGAAGAGGAGGAAAAATCATTATTCCATCTTTCGCGTTAGAAAGAACTCAGGAGCTGATTTACAGCCTTCATGCCTTGATAGACGAAGATAAAATCCCAAAAAACATTTCCATTTTCATAGACAGTCCTTTGGCCAACAAAGTAACGGGGATTTTTAAGAAACATGCCGAATTGTATGACGAAGAAGTCAGGAGCCAATTCAAGGGAATACACAATCCTTTTGAAATGAAACAGCTCAAGCATGTTGAGTCTGTAGATGAATCCAAAAAACTCAATTATTTCATCGGCCCATGCATCATCATCTCTGCGAGCGGCATGTGTGAAGCGGGTCGTATCCGTCATCACCTCAGAAACAACATTGAAGACCCAAAAAACACAATCGCTATTGTGGGATATCAGGCTGAAAACACTTTAGGAAGAAAATTAGTCAACAATGACCCTGCTGTTAAGATTTTTGATGAAATGTTTTCCGTTAAAGCGGAGGTGGTTGTCTTGGAATCTTTCAGTGCGCATGCGGACATGAATGATTTGGACGATTACATCAAAAACGTAAAAAACATGAAAAAAGTGATCTTGGTTCACGGCGAAATTGATCAATCGAGTGTACTGGCTGAAAGAACCCGTAAAAATACGGGAACTGAAACCATCATCATGGAACCACAAAAAGCAATTACTTTATAAGACAACATTTAAAAAACCCGGAGACCAAAGCTCCGGAGTTTTTTAAATAATGAGTGAAAAACGATTATTGAACCGACTCCGGAGTAACTTCTTCCATAGCTTCTGGAGTAACTTCTGGAGTAAGTTCTACAGGAGCTGCTTCTTCAACAACAGGAGTATTTTCCATAGCTTCTGGAGTGACTTCGGTATTTCCACATCCTACAAGCAAGAGTGAAAATGCGAATAAAACAAAGAAAACAGTAATGACTTTTTTCATAATAAGTAATGTTAAAAAAATATTAGCCTGCTCATATCAAGCAGCAGGACGAAAGCATAATTGAGTTTTTCTATAAATGCAAGTAAAAATACTGCAGATTAAAACTAGACTATTCCAAAAATATCAGTTAAATTGTCTAAGCTTTGTTAAAATAATCAAATGGATGCTGATTCAACTGCACAGAAAAAAGATTATTTTAAACTAAATAACACACCACGGAGAGATACCCAAGTGGCTGAAGGGGCGGCTTTGCTAAAGCTGTAGTGGGCTACTAGCCCAGCGAGGGTTCGAATCCCTCTCTCTCCGCCATTTTTAATACCTACCCCCCTCGTAAGAGACGTTTTAAAGAGGGATGAGAAGGGCAGGGGGGTTCGTTAGTTGACGCTCCGAGATATGAATAAGATGAATAATCGAGGAGGGACAACTATTTCGACGAGTCCATCGAAGTAAAACGAAGATGGGCGAAGGAGAATATCCCTCTCTCTCCGCCATTTTAAAATGCTTCGCTTTTTGATACAATAGAAAAAGAATTACCGACTCGTAATTCGTAATTTTTAATTCGTAATTAAAAAACCATGCCAGATCAATACACCGAAGTAACAAAAGTGGGATACGGAAACCGCATCATGGGTTCTTTTGGAGGGATTTTTATGGGAATTCTTTTATTTTTAGCTTCCTTTTTCATGCTGTACTGGAATGAAGGACGTGTGGACGTAGGGAACATTGCCCAAAAAGCTGTAGAAATAAATGCGACCGAACAAGCGGGTGAATGGGAAGGGCAATTGGTGGCCGCCAGCGAAACAACTGGGAGACAACCTGTTTTTGAACAATGGAGATTATTTGGCAATACGTAGAAACGTGGAAATTTATGCATGGGAAGAAAAATCCGAAACCAAAACAACCAAAAACATGGGGGGTTCTGAAACACAAGAGACCACCTACGCCTACGCTAAAAAATGGACGGGAATGCCGGCAAGTTCGAGTAACTTCAAACATCCCGAAGGGCATGAAAACCCGACCAAAACAATTGAAAACACCTCTCGATACGTTTCAACGGCAACGGTGGGAATCTATGACATTGATCTTTCAAAAATCAGCCTTCCGGCTTTTAAGGATATTCCAATCAACGAGCAAACCGTAACAACCGGAAGCAATGGCGAATTAACCGGAAATTATATTTTCATTCCTCAGGGCGAAGGGTTTAACCGCGGCACACTGACAAACCCGGAATTGGGAGACTCGCGCGTGAGCTACACAGATTTGTACAATCACACCAACGTGACGACCTTTGGAAAATTGAACAACGGGAAAATCACCCCATTTTTGGATCCGGAGAATGACAATAAATCCCTGTATTTGATGTCACTTCAAGGAAAAGATGAAACAGTAGCCAGTCTACACACAGGGCATAAACTCAGTACATGGCTTTTGCGGGGGCTCGGATTTTTAATGATGTGGATCGGACTCTCCGCGCTTTTCGCGCCACTCAGCGTGATTTTGGATGTAATCCCCATGCTCGGCTCCATCACGGGAGGCATCATCAAAATGATCACCTTTTTCGTTGCCTTGATCCTCAGTACGGTCACCATTTGGATCTCAATGTTGTTCAATAGCCTCATCGCCATAACTATCGTCACCGTGATTTTGATTGGGGGAGCGATTTTCTATCTGAAGAAGAAACAAAAGAATTAAGGGAGTAACCGCAACCCTTTTTTAATTTTCTTTTTACCGGTCAGCACGATCATTTCATCGATCAACCCTTGTACTTTGAGTGCCCGATACAAAGTGGGACCCGGTTCCACCAAAACAGATGAGATGCCCTGAGTGGCGAGATACGTGAACAGTTTTTTAAAACTGACTTGCTTCTTGGTCGGACTCACCCATATGTTCATGCCCCTTTCTACGCGTTTTTTAGTAGTGGCAATCAAATGATTCGCGTCTTTCAACACCTTCGCGTTTCGGGGAATCCTGAACTGAGAATCCAAAACAATACGCAGCGGATCAGCCCCTTCCGCCAAACGCACTGTCAACGCCGGATCATCGTTTAACACAGTATGAATGCCAACCAGTATCGCTTGGTGTTGAGCACGAAGCTGATGGACATATCGGTCTTGTTTTTGAGAAGTAAAATGGACAGGTTGTCCATGTTCACCAGCCACAAATCCATCCGCGCTCATCGCGATTTTAACGGTAATGTAAGGCCGTTTTTTTGTAATCCAGGTAAAAAAGAATTTATTCAATTCTTTGCACTCTTCAGCGACTTTCCCACTCACAAATTCCATTCTGAATCCTGAATCCTGAATCCTGAATTTATGTTGCATCGGATCCTCACTCCCCACCACCACATCTTCGATGCCAACCGAAGCGATTAAATCGGAACACGGCGGTGTTTTGCCATAATGGCGACAGGGCTCAAGGGTTACATACAAAGTCGAACCCGGCAACAAAGCTGGATTTTTAACGGAACGTATCGCCTCCGCTTCCGCGTGTGCTCCACCAAATTGGTGATGGTAACCCCTTCCGATAATTCTTCCGCTTTTTACAATCACCGCCCCCACCATTGGGTTTGGTGCCACATTGCGCCCCCCCTTCACGGCAAGTTTCAGTGCCTCATACATGTAATGTTCATCGGTTTTAAGCATAGGGGAAAAAGGAAAAAATTGACATTCACTAAAATAACATGATATACAGTAAACCTCGAATGAATTTAGTGAATTTTTGCATCCCCTCGAATTTTAGAAAATTAAGATGAATAAGCGAAATGAAGAAAAAACATCGTAATTCGCAGAAGCGTATCCACATTCGCGATGGGTGTTATTTTTTGACCTCCAATACAAAGAGGTGGTACCCATTTTTCACAGAAAAGATATTTTGTGAAATATTCATCGAAAATTTGAGATTGTGCAGGGCATTGAAACAATTTCGTTTATACGGATGGTTTTTGGATTACAACAATTTTCATTTGTTGATACAACCGGGGGATGAGTGGGATGTATCCAAAATAATGAAATCGTTGAAAGAAAATGTGTCCTATATGATCAATCAAATCATATCCTCCTCCACTGAAGGCGAGACGTTAACGTCTCGCCTTCAGGAAGCGGAAGAGCATTTTAATATCACACAATACATCCAACAATTTCATCAAAAATACCCCCATCGTTACCCCTTCCCCAAATTCCAATGGCAAAGATCATTTCATGACCACATCATCCGGAATGAACATGACTTTATCATTCACCTCAAATACCTGGAGTACCTCAGCCAAAGGCTGATCCACCTTTGGTGGAAAATCAATAAACACCACATGCCGGAAGATTGGAAATACACGTTCATGAATCCGGAGTATGAGGAATTATTGGATGAACACCTGATCATTTAACCATTTAAACGAACGCATATGAAAACACCCCCTAAAATTTACAGCATTGAGCTGTGCGGCCTGGACGGCTATTTGGTCCAAATCGAGGCGGATAAAAGACGCAACTTGCCCGCGTTTGTGATTGTGGGTTTGCCCGACCCCGCGGTAAAGGAGGCGAGAGAACGTGTACATAGCGCGATCAAAAATTCCGGGTTTCCTTTTCCGCGAGGAAAAACAATTGTCAATTTGGCACCGGCGGACCTGAAGAAAGCGGGACCACGTTATGATCTGCCTATTGCGATTGGCATTATCGCGTTGTTCGATGTAATTCCAACGGAGGAACTCGAAAACACGATTATTATTGGTGAATTGGCTCTGGACGGAAGTGTCCGACCGATCAACGGAATTCTTTCGACAGTGGAGTTCGCCAAAAAAAAGGGATTTAAAAAAATCATTGTTCCTGCCAAAAACGCCGGCGAAGCCGCCTTGATTTCGGACATCGCGATCATCCCAGTACGAACATTAAAGGAAGCCATCCAACATTTGAGTGGCGAGCTTTGCCCGATTCCACCCACACGAAGCATTGTCGCGGATCGCTGCCAAATAGAAGTGGACATGGCGAATATCAAGGGGCAAGCCCAAGCCAAACGGGCGCTGGAAATAGCCGCCGCGGGAGGACATAATTTATTATTCAATGGCGCGCCCGGCGCGGGAAAAACGCTCATGGCCAAAGCGTTGCCCGGCATTTTACCCACCATGACGGAAGAGGAAATGTTGGAAGTGACCAAAATTTATTCGATTTGCGGGCTACTCCCCGGCTCACAACCATTGATCACAAAACGTCCGTTCCGTTCCATCCATCAAACCGCTTCGGCAGTGAGTATTGTGGGTGGGGGAAACATGCCCATGCCGGGGGAAATCTCGCTCGCCCACAGGGGCGTGCTTTTTATGGATGAAATCGCCGAATTCCCCAAGGTGGTATTGGAAGTATTAAGACAGCCGATGGAAAATCAAATCATTACCATTTCCCGCGCACGCGGGAGTTTAACTTACCCCGCCCAATTCATTTTGATCGCGGCCATGAACCCATGCCCCTGCGGATATTTGAACAGCGAAAAAACGGATAAAATCTGCACCTGTAGCGCGTATCAGATTCAGAATTATCAAAAACGACTGTCAGGCCCCCTACTGGATAGAATTGATATTCATCTGAACATCTCCCCCGTAAAACACGACGAACTCACAAACGACACCAAAGCGGAATCCTCGGAAGTCATTCAAAAGCGCATTCAGAAAGCGGCCGACATTCAAAAACGCAG
>PFOK01000105.1 GCA_002792495.1 Candidatus Peregrinibacteria bacterium CG_4_10_14_0_2_um_filter_43_11
AGGGAAAAGTTCTTCGGCAATGTTTCCTTCGTGTCTATGGATCATCTGGAGGAACATCTTGTCACTGCATCTCTGCACTATGAAAAGTTACCCGATACCGTTAAGTCCATTTCAAACTGGGAATGGATGGGACTCAATTATGTATGATTTCTATTGCAGATTAGTATTAATACCCCTAGAGCCTACTAATTTTAATGATGATTATGGAGATAATGTAGGAGGTGGTAACTCTTGGATCTAAAAATCTATTCCTGTGCCTCCAACCACCTTTCCGCGTCAATGGCCGCCCTACAACCACTACCGGCCGATGTAACAGCCTGACGATAACGGGAGTCAGTACAATCCCCCGCCGCAAAAACACCCGCGACACTCGTCATGGTGTATTCTGTTTGGAGGACATAACCCATCGCATCCAATTCGATTTGGTTTTTGAACAATTCCGTCGCGGGAATATGCCCGATGGCCAAAAACACGCCATCTAGCGGCAATTCGGAGATCTCCCCTGTCTGAGTATCTTTCAGGCGCAAACCGGTCACATGAGCCTCCCCCGTGATCTCCTCGACCGTCTTGTTCAGCAGGATCTCTATCTTTTCATTCGCCTTCACGCGGTCAATCATGATAGGGGAAGCACGAAACCCCTCCCGACGATGGATGAGATAGACTTTGGTAGCGAATTTAGTGAGAAAATGGGCTTCTTCCATGGCGGAATCTCCACCTCCCATAACAGCAACTACCTTACCCCGAAAAAAGAAACCATCGCACGTGGCACAGGCAGAAACGCCTTTCGACCATAAACGCTCTTCGGATTCAATCCCTAACTTTCGTGGCTTCGCGCCTGTGGCGATAATAACGGTTTTAGACTGATATTCCTCGCCACCGGCATGAATTTTGAAAGGACGGCCTGAAAAATCAACCCCGGTAACATTTTGAGATTTGATTTCCGTTCCAAAACGCGCCGCTTGTTTTTTCATTTCCCGCATGAGCTGATTGCCGTCAATTCCCCGCTCAAAACCGGGATAATTTTCAACAACCGTCGTGGTGGTGAGCTGACCGCCGGGTTGCCATCCCTCTAAAACCAATACTTTTAAATCCGCGCGACTGGCATAAAGCGCGGCAGTATAACCGGCAGGTCCCGCCCCAATGACAATGAGATCATAAACTTCAGACATAATAAAATTTTATTTTATAAATTTTTTACAATGAACATTCAACATCTGATTTCATGAGTACTGATTTCATGAAATTTGACTCTATCAATATACCAAAAAAAACAAAGGCCGTAAGTAGTAAACGATAAAAAAGAAGTACCTTACGCTACGGTCTGCTGCTTCCTTCTTTTTTCTTTAGCCTGAATCTGTGCCTTCACACGCATGGTATTGGTAATCGCGCTGCGTTCCATCTCACCCAATTTCATGGAAATGAACTTGATCGTGTCCTGAAGGTCAGGAATCATGCGGTATTCCAACGCGTTCACACGACGACGGGTCTTTTCAAGCTCATCGGCCAACGCCTCCGCGGATTTTTCGATCTCAGCCAACTGAACGAGAAGAGGAAAAACATCCTGCAGAGATTTGAGCGCCATATCCAATTCACCACTGGTTTGCAAAAAACCATAATTGACCACTTCTCCACTGGATTTAACGGTAAACTGAGGAATACGAACGGACATGACATTTTTGGTTTCCACTTCCAGCTTCATGATCGCGGTGGAATAAAGCAGGGCACCCTCCAAAAATGCCTCTCCCATCAAAGCGTTCGCACGGATAAAGTTTTTAAACGCTTTTCCCAGCTTTTGTTCCACATCTTCACGCATACGACGCGCTTCACGGATCACTTCCATAAACTTCTGCATCAAGCCGTCCTGCTTGTCTTTCAAAAGCTTATGACCACGCTTGGCGCTGATGATCTTCTTTTTAAGGCCTAGCATGGCCATCCGAGTGGGGTTGACGTTTAAAATCGCCATTTGAAAATTTAAAATTTAAAATTTAAAATTAGGCGTCAGCCTTCATGTATTTCTCAATATGCTCCGGCTTGATACGTTTAAGTTCAGCCTGTGGAAGCATTTTAAGGAGCTCCCAACCAATAGATAGAGACTTGATGATGTCACGATCCTCATGCTCATCCTGACGGATGTAACGGTCTTCAAACGCGTTCGCGAACTTCATGTAAGCGCGATCCACATCGTCCAAAGCCGCTTCACCCAAAATGATGGCCAACTCACGAACGTCTTTACCACGAGCGTAAGAAGCATAAAGCTGATTCATCACACCGGCGTGGTCTTCACGTGTTTTTCCATCACCAATACCTTTATCTTTCAGACGGGAAAGGGAAGGAAGTACATCGGCAGGAGGATAAATCCCCTTACGATGCAATTCGCGAGACATTACGATTTGTCCTTCTGTGATATAACCTGTCAAATCGGGAATAGGATGAGTGATGTCATCTTCCGGCATGGTCAAGATGGGGATTTGAGTCACAGAACCTTTTTTGCCTTTAATACGACCCGCTCTTTCATAAATGGTAGCCAAATCGGTGTACAGATACCCGGGGTACCCACGACGGCCGGGAACTTCTTTACGAGCTGCAGACACCTCACGCAAAGCCTCCGCATAGTTCGTAAGATCGGTTAGCACAACGAGCACATGCATTTCTTTTTCGTAAGCGAGATATTCCGCGGTCGTAAGGGCTAAACGAGGGATAGCAATACGTTCAACCACAGGATCATCCGCGGTATTGATGAACAAAACCGCCTTTTCGATGGCACCTGTTTTTTCAAATTCGGACTGGAAAAATTGAGCCTCTTCAAAAGTCACTCCCATCGCCGCGAACACCACCGCGAACTCAGAGCCATCGTTTACTTTTGCCTGACGGGCAATTTGAGCGGCAATACGGTTGTGAGGAAGTCCGGCTCCGGAAAAGATAGGAAGTTTTTGACCGCGAACCAACGTGTTTAAACAGTCGATTGTACTGATACCCGTTTGAATAAAATCATTCGGGAAATCGCGTGAGTAAGGGTTGATAGCGGCACCGCTGATATCCAGACGCTTTTCCGGAATGATCTCCGGACGACCGTCAATCGGTTTTCCGGACCCGTTGAAAACACGACCGAGCATATCGGGGGAAACACCGATCTTCATGGTCTCTCCTAAAAATCGGGCCTTCGCGCCGTGAGTGACCGCACCCTGCGGGCTTTCAAACATCTGTACAAGAGCGAACCCTTCGGAAGCCTCCAGAACCTTACCCATACGAGGTTGGGATTCATGAGGCATCTGAATTTCTACGAGCTCCTCATATTTAATGCCTTCTACTCCTTCGATGAGCACAAGAGGACCGGCGATAGAAGTAATGGATTTATATTCTTTCTGCATGATATATAAGTTAATTAAGAAGATAAGAATTCACGAGTCACGAATTTATTTTTTAAGAGAAAGGATCTCGGAACGTAACTTTTTTTCAAACGCTTCAAATTCGTCCCACTTCTCATTGGGAATATCTTTAACACGAGCGACTTTTAGGAAAGAAGGGAGCTGTTTTAAGGCATTGAAATCAAAATCTTCCTGTTCAACAACCTCTTGACCGGCATAATAAATCGTTAAAATACACTTGAGCATCCAATATTGTTTTTTCAGAGAAGTGGAGGCATCAACTGGATCAAAGGCATTTTGGAAGAGAAAATCTTCACGAATGGATTTCGCAGTCTCTAAAATCAAACGTTCCTTACTGCTCAAAGCATCCATACCGACCAAGCGAACGATTTCTTCAAGCTTAGCCTCCTCTTGTAACAAGCCGGCGGCATCGTTACGAACTTTTGTAAAATCATCCGCCACTTCACGGCTCCAATAGGTACTAACATTGCCTTGATAAAGCGTGTAAGAAGTGAGCCAGTTGATCGCGGGAAAATGACGACGGCGAGCCAAGTTGGCATCGAGACCCCAGAACACTTTGGTCACGCGCAATGTATTTTGAGTCACCGGTTCAGAAAGGTCTCCTCCCGGAGGAGAAACAGCACCGATAACAGTCAAACTCCCCTCACGATCTCCGTTCCCTAAACACTTAACTGCACCGGCTCTTTCATAAAAACTGGCGGTACGGGAACCAAGGTAGGCGGGGTAACCTTCTTCCCCTGGCATTTCCTCCAGACGACCGGACATTTCACGCATGGCTTCCGCCCAGCGGGAAGTACTATCCGCCATCAGGGCGACATCGTAGCCCATATCACGATAATATTCGGCGATCGTGATACCAGTATAAACCGAAGCTTCACGCGCCGCTACCGGCATGTTAGAAGTGTTGGCGATAAGAACGGTTCGTTTCATCAATGGTTCACCGGTATTCGGATCTTTAAGATGGGGGAATTCCATCAATACGTCCGTCATTTCATTCCCGCGTTCTCCACAACCCACATACACAATCACCTGAGCGTCACAAAATTTCGCGACAGACTGTTGGGTAACCGTTTTTCCGGCACCGAAAGGTCCGGGAATACAACCGGCTCCTCCTTTGGCGAGAGGGAATAAAGTATCGAGGATACGGGTTCCTGTTTGTAGGGGGGTGTCAGGCACGCGTTTCCCTTTGGATTTACGGGGGATACGGATAGGCCATCGTTGCAACATGACGATGTCATGTTTTTTTCCATGGCTATCTTCAACAACGGCAATCACTTCCTCGACGGTCTTTGAACCGGAATGAACCGCAGTGATTTTACCGGAAATACCGACCGGAACCATGACGCGATGCAGAATCAAAGTGGTCTCCTGAACTTCTCCCAAAATATCCCCCTCAAAAACAGTGTCTCCAGCACTCACCTTGGGTTCAAAATCCCATTTTCTTTCACGATCAATACTGGGGACCTGAATACCGCGACCGATGAATGCTCCGGAAGCCTTTTCAATCAAAGCCAAAGGACGTTGCACTCCATCGTAAATCCCTTCCAGAAGACCCGGAGCCAATTCCACGGAAAGGGTTTCTCCGGTAGAATAAACCGGTTCCCCGGGGCCAATGCCAGCCGTTTCTTCATAAACCTGGATAGAGGCGGTATCACCATTCAGCTCAATCACCTCGCCGACAAGATTTTGCTCGGAGACATGCACCACTTCGTACATTTTGGCATGAGACATCCCCTTCGCGACAACGAGTGGACCGGAGACCTTAATAATGATTCCTTGATGTTTATCGGACATAATGTTGAACTTAAATTTTAAATTTTTAATTCTAAATTTTAAAACATTTTATTATTGAGATAGGAAATTTCAAATTTCGATTTTCCAATTTCAGTTATGAGTTTAAAAATTTAAAATTAAAAATTATTTAAGAATATCAGATCCTACTGCCTTTTCGACAATACGTTTGAGCCTAGTCACACCAAATCCTGTAGAACCGAGATGGCTAGGGAGAGGAATGATAGCAGGAAGGGGATCGGCAGATAATTTTTTATAATCTTCAGGCTGGATGTCTGTCGCTAGGTCTTCCATAATAAAAAGGATGGCATATTTGTTGCGTCCCCCATCTGTTTTTTCTTTTTTAAGTCGATAAAGTGATTCAACAGCTTCTTTAGAATCATTTGCATAAACAGGTTCCAACCCCAAAGCTTTAAAGCCAAGAATGGTTTCGCGAGATCCGATGATAGCCATTTTGTACATATCCATAATTCAAAAAACAATTATAAAGCAAGGACTTGCTTACGGAGATCATTAGAAGGTGAACGATTGAGTTTGGCGACTAAAACAGTTCGGATGATTTGAAGATGATTTTCAAAACGCCAATAAAAAGCAAAAACAGGTTCAGGACCAAATGCAATCTTTTGAGCTTCTTGCATAAATTGCTGTTGCCCCTCCATCATCTTTTTCTCTGCCATCAGCAAATTCCGATCCTCCATAAAGGCTTCCAAAATAAATACAAGATTTTCTGTATACATGCGAGGTTCTAAAATTTGTTTCAATTCATCATATCCACGCTCAAAAGCGGAAATAAATAATTCGAGACTGATGCGCCCCCCATCAAAAAGCATTTGCTTCAAATAAGGCAACTCTCGCTTGAGCTCATGACAGCGGATGAAAGTTAAAAGATTGGAAGCATCGATCAAATTGACCAGATAAGCACTTAACAATGAGCTATTTGTACTGCTGACAATACGCTGTAATACACTTAAATAGTAATGATCAATTTCTAAATCAACGATCTGAGGATTCGGTGTTTTTTCATAAGCGACTCTCGCATGTTTAATAACGGTCGGTAGATCTGCACCTAAATTAATTTTAGAATCTTCAAGTAAATATCCTTCAAAATCAGAAAGAGGAATCGTACCGATATTGATAAGGGCATGCTCAATATCTGCATAACCATACTCCATAAATTTTGCCTTCAAAACAACTTTCAAATTATGAAAATCGTATTTATGCCACAAAAAATTAAGGACTTCAGGGTAAGGTGCCATTTGAATAAGCATTCCCTTGAGGGATTTTAAGCTCTCAAGAAGTATTTTCTGAAAATCACGCACGCCATGATCCCCCATGCTCTCTGTGACTAAAGGTAAATCATTGAGAACCCGGAAAGCATCTTCCGCCCGAGGAGCATCGATCAAACGCTCCAAATTGTTTTGATCGAGCATTTGAGTCTCAAGTGCGCGGACTCGTCCAACGATGTAAGCGTAATTAGAGAGATCGTACATAAATTAATTAAAAAGAATTTTAGCAACTTCCAATTCAGTATGAGGTCGCACTATTTTATCGATCAAATAGATAAAAGTCATATTCATTTCGACACGATGATCATTCAAAATAAAACCATCTTTAATATCAGGGCTTTCATGGGCAATGGCATAGAATACTCCCGCTTTCTTGATCGCTTTCTCCATTTCTTCTTTGCGACCGCAAGGGACTGTCATTTTTCCTTCAGGTAACTGTAAAGCAGCGCTCTTTAGCATACGAACCAATAGCTCGGCATAAGCAACACCGTCCAATTGAGCTAAACTAGCCTGAAGTGCCTGATAGACATCAGCAATCATTTTTCGCTTTTCAACCAAAAAAGCACTCTGCCCCTCCATTTTAGCGAGAATTTTTGCCTTCTCTAAAATAGATTGATATTTTTCCTCGGCCATTTGTTTGATTTCAGATCGTCGTTTTTCAGCGCGAACTTGAGATTCTGCTTCAATTTTCTTGATCTCATCATCGGCCACTTGCTTCATAAAAGCAGTTTTTTTATCTGCTTCATCTGAAATCTTTTGAAGGATGTCATCTAATGCCATCGTAAATTATATTAATGAATTAAGTTGTTGCACAGAAGATAAGAACACTCAGTGTGCAACACACAAAAAATTAAATAGAGAAAACTAAAAGAGCAGAGACAAGGAATCCAAGAACGGCGTATGTTTCTACCATCGCAGAAAGCACCATCGCTTTACCCATGTTAGAAGCATCTTTAGCGATCATTCCCATACCAGCTGCAGAGACTTTTCCTTGGTGGATACCAGAGAAAAGACAAGCGATACCAGCAGGAAGACATCCAAAGAAAATTTTGAACCCATCTGCTAAACCTAAATTAATAACTACACCAGAAAGAATTCCTGTATTTAAAAGGATAAGGAATCCGATCAGGAAACCATAAATACCCTGAGTAGCAGGCAACGCTTCTAGAACAAGGACTTTACCAAACAATTCAGGCTTTTCAGCCGTAACACCTGCACCAGCTTGACCTGCAAGACCGACACCGATAGAAGATCCGATACCCCCTAAAAAAACAGCGAGGGCACCACCTAGCACAGCCAACGCAAGACCCCATTGACCAGTAGCTTGTACAACTTCATTTTCCATAATTATATAAAATTAAGAATTAATAAATAATTTTTTCACAGTGAGCCCAGTTAAAGGCTTAAAGTGCAATATCTTCAATATATAAAAAATATAAATCAAAGATACCGCATTTTAATCATCTTTTTTGACACGAACATATTTTGAGAAACGTTGGAAGGGATTAAACGGAGTACCTCCCCCCTCTAGGAAGTTCCCAAAGAATTCAACGAATTGAAGACGACCTGAATGGATAAAGGAACCAAGAGCGTTTATGAGAATATTAAAGGTGTGACCTCCGATCAAAACGATGATAGCGAATACAATCCCAACATAAGGAATGCCATTCACCAAGGCGGCGATCGTATTGACGGCCATACCAATAATAGCGGTAGCAAGACCGAGCGCAAGAAGACGAGAATAAGAAAGAACCGCACTCATGTATCCCACTAAATTATATAAAGCCAAAACTCCGGAAAGAAATTTAACGATGATATTACTTTTAGATCGCCCTTGTGTCAAAACGATCAAAAGGACAGCGGAATAAACAAGATAAAGAGTAACCTGCTGAATAACAGCTGGTAAAGCACCTACCATCGCCAAAATATAAATGCACAAAACAGTGAGCATATAAACCCAAGGAAAATTATCCAACATAGCTTCCATACGACCCACTGTTCGGAAACGATGAATAAAATTTAAAAGGACTCCAAACCATGTTTGGATAAAACCAAGAGAAAAAGAAAGAATAAGAACTTGCATCGCATTACCAAGTGCATCAAAGGTTTGCCCCTTAAACATTAATTTACCGTCTTGCATCACGGTCATCCAAGCAGGTGCCTGATCAGGGGTCATTCCAAACCACCCTCCAAAAAGAATCCCCATAACAAAAGTGAATATCCCCGCATACATCAAGAGGCGGACCAATTTACTCAACCCACTAGGAATACGAAGATACTTTAAGGCAACCCAAGTAATGATAAACATCATAAGACCATAACCAGCATCCGTTAAGCACATCCCAAAATAAATGATAAAGAAAACAGCTAAATAAGGAGTAGGATCCAATTCGCTCGGAAGAGGAAGGCCATAAATATTGGTGACAGCTTGAAAAGGTTGAATCATTCCTTTATTTTCCAAAAGAACAGGTGATTTTTCTCCCTCATCAGGCTCCACCTCAACAATTTCAAAATATTTAGTGAGATGAGTAAGCTCCTCTCGAATCACAGCGATTCCTTTTTTAGGCATCCATCCGGAAATGAGAACAGTCGATTCAGTGACAAGAAAATGACGACGAACATTTTTCTGAAGCAATTGCCAATGGTAAAAATCATAAGTAACTCGAAGTGATTTCAATTCTTTTGATAATTCCTTAGAAGCTTTTTGAAGCTGATGAAAGCGATCATCTATCTTTTTTAAACGATCCTGTTTAGTCTCAAGCACCTCTTTCACAGCCCCCTCTATAATAGGTAGCTCTATAGACTCTCCTTTATTCGAATTGACCAACCCCTCAATAAAACCGCTCAACCCCTTATCGGCAATCACCTGGATATAGATCTGATCCAATTCAGCATGTTCAAACTCAATAACCAATAATTCGGAAAGATTGAGCATTTCGGTTTTTACAGCTTCCCAAACACTTTTTGAAAAAGAAGCAAAAAGACTTACGACTGTTTCGGTTTCTCGTGGAACATCCAAAGGGGTCGATAATTTAAACCAAGGAGCTAATTTAGCTTGATCAAGATGAATTTCTTTAACCTCATTTGATAAATGAGCCATCTCAGATTCAACCGATTTACAACGTTCAACAACCTCCTTAAATTCATAGTGCTTTCCTATTTCTTCTACTTTATCAGGTGCCATCGGGAAAGAATCACCATCGATCATAGCTTGTAATCCTTTCTTCTTGGATTCATATTTTGAAAGAAAATGAATCGCAAAATCCAACTCAGCTACTTTATATTGAAGCGCATGCCCCTCATCGCTCAATCCCAATGATTCCAAGTTGTCGACATCCGCTTTCATATCCACTAAATGCAAAACACCCTTATCTTGTAGGAAAGAAAGAACTTTTTGCTTATCCTTTTTGTGGAAAAGGAGACTGATTTTCTGCATTGGCACAACTGCCATAGGGGGGAGGGGTTAAATGATTGAATCAAAGTTTACAGTGCACTGTAGCACTGCGTACTGTAGCACTGAATTACACAAACATTTTCAAAAAAGCATCTTTAACATGCTTCTCGGCTTTATGGACATTACTCTTTGCGTTTTCAATCACGTCACGTCCATGGCTTTTAATGGAAGCCAATTGCTCTTTATAAATCGTGCGGGCCTTTTCCTTGGCTTCGTTGGCAAGAACCTGAGATTTACCGCGAGCTGTTGCTTCGGCCTCAGCGACCAACCGAGTGGATGCCTCCATGGTATTGGCAACATGCTCATCATTGGTTTTTCGTGTTTTTTCCAACATGATTTCCATTTCGCTTTCTTTATCCAGGACTCGAGTCAAAAAATGTGTTTCGTCTCTCATAAAAAAGGAAAAGATAAGAAATAAAGGAATATCATTTCTATCGAAAACGCGACCATTTTAGACACGTTGTCAACAAATGTCAATGCTCTAAGTATTGACATATATTTAAAAAATAGGATTATAATAATACTGCCCACATGCCCCAGAAAAACACAAAGCAGGACATAAAAATATTCAATTATCTCAATGCGATTTTAATGAACTACCCCGACCCAAGGGTCGGGGTATCCAATTAGGATTGGTGGTAATTTAGACGAGACC
>PFOK01000074.1 GCA_002792495.1 Candidatus Peregrinibacteria bacterium CG_4_10_14_0_2_um_filter_43_11
GGTATAATGTTTTTATTTTTGTTAAAAATAGTATACCATTTTATTGTTTATTATGCAGAAAGTTTATTAAATAGTAGCCTTAAGGACAATTCGTGTCATTCGGATTTGCTAGAGATTGTGGTAACTCCAGAAAAATAAAATTTTGTGGAACCTCGATTCGAATTATGTTTAATCCGGGTCATTCGGATCGAATAGCCAAGAAATAAAGTATGATAACCGTTCTCGCCCACAATATTCGGAGTATGCACAACATCGGTTCTATTTTTCGAACCTGTGATGGCGCCGGCATTTCCAAATTGTACCTTACGGGCTACACGGCCTGTCCTCCGCGTAAAGAAATAAACAAAACCGCACTTGGAGCGGATGAATCTGTGGTATGGGAATATCACAAAGATCCCATAAAGTTGGTCAAAAAACTCAAAAAAGAAGGGCTGAAAATCATTGCACTTGAACGGACGGAGGGAAGCATCGATATCACCACTTTTAAATCAAAGCCTCCGCTATGCATGATTATCGGCAACGAAATTGACGGGGTTGAACCGGATTTAATCAAATTATCCGACGCGATCGTCGAAATCCCCATGCGCGGACAAAAAGAATCCCTCAACGTATCGGTCGCTTTTGGTATTGCGGCTTATTTTTTAACGTGAATCCTGTACTGAATTTTCAGTACAATTTTATAATTCGCAATTCATAATTGATTAGGCTTGCAGTCGTCTGCTTTCCTCAAAGATCAGTTCAAACAATTGCACTATAAAAGCAGAAGAGAGGTTGAGTTTAGCCGCTTGTGTTTTTAAGCGTTCATTTATTTCCTGTTCGCGCTTGTCGTCACGCAAGGGCAGATTTAATCCTTTTTTTTGCTCGGCAATTTCCAGGGACAATTGCTGTCGTTTGCTGAGTAACTCAAGAATTTGAGTGTCGATTTCATCAATTTTTCGTCGGATAGTTTGCATATTTTTTGGATAATATTTACTTGTATTGTAATCGAAAATCAAAAATTGAAAATTAAAAAATAAAACTTTGGTTTTCATTTGCCTTTTTTAAGATTTAGTGATAACATCCTACCCGATAAATTAATTTTTAAGCCATGGACGATCAATCAATCAATCCAAATCCAATGAATCCTCAAGGGGGAGGAGGACAACCCGTAGGAGGCCAACCAGCCGGTGGTCAGCCAGTGGGGGGGCAAGCAGGACAAACCGGCGGTCAGCCAGTACCTCCAACTCCACCAACACCTCCAGTTCCAGTAGCAGGACAACCTGCAGGAGGACAACCTGCCGGAGCAGGTGGTAATGATTTGAGTGGCATTATGGAGGAGAATGTAGACATTAGCGGTCTCATCGCGAATGCGGGGAATCAGCAACAGCAACAGCAATTTATTGCGAGCATCAAGATCCCACCTCATCCCAATACTCAGTTTAATGAACAGGAGTTTATTCAGCTACTTGCCGGATCCATTTCGCTTACCGTTAACGAAAAACACCGCATTGTTCAGGCGATTGCTCAGCTGTCTCAATTTCAGATCGACGAATTGATTAAAATTTTCCGCGAAGAACAACAAAAATTCGCTGAATTGGAAAAAAAGCACGCTGAACAAGTTGCCGAACTCGAAAAACAACACGCTTCAGGTTCTGTGGAGGCTTTGGAAGATAAAACCGAAGAAGAGACAAAGAAGCAGGAGGAGGGGTCAGAAGTGGATGACATTAAAAAATCCCTCGGGCTTTAATTTCAACTTTCATAAAACCGCTAGATCATTAAATCAATTGATTGATTCGTATGATCGAGTGGTTTTTTGATTAGGCAGTAGTCGTTTTTTTGATTATTTTTGTCGCTGTTTTCGTTTTTACGGTAATGGTGATTCCGGTAAACACAAATTCATTTGTAGAATAATCCACCTTAATCCGGGAACCGGGCTTGAATTCGCCGGCCAGCATTTTTTCAGCAAGAGGGTCTTCAATAAGATCCTGTATTTTTCGTCGAACCGGGCGTGCGCCATATTCAGGATCGTAACTCACTTTTGCCAGTTGATCGAGCGCTTCGGCGGTCAGTTCCAGAACGATGCTTTTTTCAGCCAATCGATCGTTGAGCTCTTTGATTTGAAGTTGAACAATCGACTTAATATCCTCATGATTCAAGGGTTTGAATACAATGATTTTATCTACACGATTCAAGAATTCGGGACGGAAAAAATCTTTCATTTCTTTAAGAACCTGCTGTTTTTTTTCATTAAAATTATCTTCCGCCTGCTTAAGGCTGTTGTCATCCAGCGCGAAACCGATTTTGGCGGCTTCTTTGGTCAATTGTTTGGCGCCGATATTACTGGTCATAATAATGATCGTATTGCGGAAATCAACCTTTTTTCCCTTCGCGTCGGTCAAGTAGCCATCTTCCAAAACCTGCAAAAGTAAATTAAAAAATTCGGGATGTGCTTTCTCCACTTCATCAAACAAAACAACGCTATAGGGTTTTCGTCGAACCATTTCTGTCAGCTGGCCACCCTCTTCGTATCCCACATAACCTGCTGTCGCTCCCACAAGCCGTGAAACATTGTGACGCTCCATGAACTCACTCATGTCGATTTTAATGAGGGCATCCTTGTTGTTATAAACCTCATTGGCCAGTGACTTTACAAGTTCGGTTTTTCCGACTCCGGTTGGGCCTAAAAAGATGAATGAGCCGATCGGGCGATTGTGCGAGGCGATGCCAACGCGGGAACGGCGAATGGATTTCGAAATTTCACTCACTGCTTCGTTCTGACTAATAATATGTTGATGAAGAATAGATTCTAAATCGGTTAATTTTTTGCTTTCGTCTTTCATGAGCTTTGTGGTGGGAATGCCAGTGATCTTGGCAATGATTTTGCCAATATCATTTTCATCGATCTTATTGCGCTTTCTCTGATGATGATTGTCTTCTTTAATCTGTTCTATTCTCTTAACAATCACTTCTTTTCTTTGTTTCATTTTAGACGCCTTTTCATATTCTTGATTCATCACGCGTTTTTCAATTTCTTTTTCAATTTTATTGATTTTTTCCTTTTCTTCCCGGATCAGGGGCAAATTACTTTGAGAACGACCCCCTTTGAGCGCGGCGGCCTCATCAATCAAATCAATTGCCTTGTCCGGTAAAAAACGATCCGCAATGTAGCGCTTGGAAAGCTGAACAGCCGATTGAATCGCACTATCAGTGATGGTTAAATTATGAAATTTTTCGTAAGTGGGTCGAAGACCCTCCAGAATTTTAATGCAGGATTCAACAGTGGGTTCTTCAACCATGATCGACTGAAAACGGCGTTCCAGAGCTTTGTCTTTTTCAATATGTTTGCGGTATTCATCGATGGTAGTAGCACCGATGATTTGCAGAGATCCGCGGGATAAGGCCGGTTTTAAAAGATTGGCGGCATCCATACTGCCTTCCGCGGAACCTGTGCCGCTGACGGTGTGAATTTCATCGATGAATAGAATGATTTCATTGTCCACTTTGGTGGCCTCATCGATAATGCTTTTCATCCGTTCTTCAAATTCACCGCGGTATTTAGTACCGGCAACCACATTGCTGAGGGAAAGTGAAAGAATGCGCTTGTTAAGCAGTGCATCCGGAACACGCTCCTGAATAATGGCATGGGCAAGCCCCTCTACTACCGCGGTTTTTCCCACGCCGGATTCGCCGATAATGATGGGATTGTTCTTTGTCTTGCGATTCAAAATATGAATCATGCGTTCAATTTCCATATCACGACCAATGATCGGATCGATTTCACCTTTGCGGCACTTCTCGTTCAAATCGGTTGAAAAATAATCGAGTGCGGGAGTTTTACTTTTGGATTCGCCTTTTGGAACACCCATGGGCATTTCTTTTTGAGGGAAGGCATTCGCGTGATATCCCTCTTCGTTCGGGGAAAAAATGACACCCTGAAGCCCTTGAAGAAAACGATCGAGAGACGTATTGATTTGCTGAACGTCTTTTTTTCGCGCGCTGGCCATTTGCTCAAACATTTCGCTAATCTGACTCTGAAAATCCTCCGGGTTGACTTCCATGTTTTCCAAAATCACCGTGGCCGCGCATTTTTCCTGAGAAACCAAGGCAAATAACAAGTGTTCCGTGCCCACAAAAGGATGATTGTATTTATGAGCCACCTTTACCGCGTCTTCAATAATAGTGGTGAGATACGAAGAAAGGCCGTGTTGAACATGTTTGGCTTCCGGCTCCTGGTTCGAAGCGGAATTCAAAATCATTCGTACGTTCTCGAGCGATACACCGGCACCCGTTAAAATCGAAAAAGCCAGCGAACGCGGGTTAGAAAGAAGCCCGATCAACAAATGTTCACTGCCGATATACGGCAGGCCATGTTTACGGGATTCTTCTTCCGCAATGCTTAAAGCTTGTTTTGCATTGGGCGTAAAACGGTCAAAAGGAGACATAATTTAATTTTTAATTTTAAACTTTTAAACAATTAGTTTTAAAAATTATAAACTAAAAATTTAAAATTCTTACCCAATTATACCTTTTTTTAGAAGAAGTGTGAAGTGTTTTAGCCTAAGCTCACCCCTATAAAATCAGGATAGCCACGGACAAATTCATCAATCGATTGTGTTTTTCCTCCCTCCAATTGTAATTCAGAAAGTTCAACGGAGCCAGAACCGGTTGTAACCAAAATAACTTCATCTCTCTCAAAAACCGTTCCCGGTGAATCGTCATAGCTCACGTCCGCGACTCTTGCCTTGGTGATGATGAGCCTTTTTTCATTCCAGAATGTAAAACTACCCGGCCAGCCGGCATACGCGCGGATTTTATTCACAAGGGGCAACGCCGGTTCTTTCCAATCGATTTTGCCGTCCGTTTTTTGGATTTTTTGACAATACGTCGCTTCACCTTCTTGCGGTTCGGGTTTTAAATTATCACGAATAATCGACAACAAAACATCTGGTGTTTTTTCGCCTGCCAGTTGCCCCAATTTTTCACGCAAAGTCATCGCGTCATCTGCCGATGTAATCGAAATCGAAAAAGTATCATAAGCAGAGCCCGTGTCCATTTGTTCTTCCATATGCATGATCGTGATTCCCGTTTTTTCCTCCCCATCAAGCAGAGCGTGTTGAATGGGGGAGGCACCACGGTATTTCGGTAAAAGGGAAGCATGTACGTTAATACAGCCGTGTCGGGAGATATACAGTAGTTCTTTCGAAAAAATTTGTCCGTAAGCCATCACTACCATCAAATCAACATTGAGTTTCCGGAGGTGATCTATGCTACCGAAATCATTGATATTTTTAGGTTGCAATAGAGGGAATTCCAATTCCGTTGCCGTTCGTTTGATTGCCGAGGGCTGAAGTTCCATTCTACGTCCTGCGGGTTTGTCCTCCTGAGTCACAACCAGTACCAGTTCAAAACGTTTATCCTCAGCGAGAGAGCGCAATAACGGGACAGCAATTTCCGGAGTGCCGGCAAAAATAAGGCGAATGGGATTCATTAGAGCGAGTCATTTTGTTTGATTACAGTATAGCGTGATCGAATAGAAACGACAAATTACGATTATCGATAATTAACGAATAGGTACGCCGATTGGTTGACCTATAGGTTCACCAATAGGAATATCGATCAGTAATCAGATTTTATAACCACACTACATTTAAAAAAGTGAGGCCAGCTCAATAGATATAACCGACAATTATCTTGTAACAATGACTACTTCATTTGCTTGATAGTTGTTGAAATTCTTTTTACAGTAATATACTTACTTAAAAAAAATAATTTAAACATTTTAATTTTATTAAAACAAATATTAAATCCTCATGAAATTAGATCAAAATGCCCTGAATGACATTGGGGCGATAATAAATCAGTCCCGCCGCCCGCTCATCATCCCCCACAGAACGCCGGATGGCGACACCTTGGGGGCCGCTTTAGGTTTGTATCAGGTGCTAAAAAATCTAGGGAAGGCACCGGAAGTCATTTGCTTTGATAAGCCTGCTGATATATTCGAATTTTTGCCCAATATCAATAGAGTAAAAGTGGGTTCGCCACAACTCGATTATGACGCTTATTTTATTCCGGATGCGGGCGCAACACATTTAACCGGTTTTCACGAAACGCACCCCCAACTTTTCGATAAAAGCCTGAATGTGATCAATATCGATCATCACCCCTCCAACAATTATTATGGCAAAGCGAACTTGGTTGTAACAAGTGCGGCTTCTGCCACGGCTATTGTCACGGAAATGCTGGAGGCTCTTAGCATTCCGATTGACCGAAATACGGCCACCTGTTTGCTCACCGGTATTTATACCGATACAGGCAGCTTTCAGCATGCCAACACCAGTGCCGAAACATTGCGCATCGCGGCTCGGCTCCTGGCTAGGGGCGCGGATTTACGTCATATTTCCAAAAGCATTTTCAATACCACCAAAATTTCTACCATGCACTTGTGGGGACGGGTTTTAAAAAGCATTTATCAAACACCGGAGAAGGTGACAATGGCGGTGGTCACCGAACAGGATTTTAAAGATTGCGGCGCGGTTTACGATGAATTAAACGGGGCGGTGGATTACGTCAATTCCGTTCCCGGCTCCAAATACAGTGTGATTCTTACAGAGCGTGCCGGAAAAGTGAAAGGATCGCTTCGCACCTTAAAAGACGAAGTGGATGTTGCTCAAATTGCCGCGAATTACGGAGGGGGCGGGCACACCAAAGCGGCCGGTTTTACCGTAACGGGAAAATTAGAAAAAGAGATAAAATGGAAAGTGGTGGAGTGAGGTTGACATGGGTGAGTATATTTAGTAAAATAAACTAAATTAACCGCCTTTTCATTTTTTGATATGCCTCCAGAAGCTGATTTAAAAGATCATCCGGCGTGGTTCGATCCAGATATAGGCCGTTATACCTACGAAACGGCTAGAGCTCTTTTGCCTGAGGAAACCAAAGCAGACGCTTTAGGACGGGCATTAAGAGCAGCCGAAGAAATGGAAACATTACTCATAGAGGGGCCTGACATAAAACGATTAATGGGGGCAAGGCGGGAAGTCAAGCGAACTAGGGAACTTGCCGCGGAGTGTGTGGCAAGATTGGGTGGGGATACTGATGAACGATTGCATAAGGTGATGAGTGCGTATGATATCAAACATGATAGTGACTGGTTTATTGAGGGGTATGGAAACAGAGAGAATGACTTACTCAGGCGACTTTTGGCGAGAATCCATCGGGATCTTGGCTTATCGCCGGATCAATTGGTAGTCGGAGACATGGGAGCGGGCTATGGTCGTACACTAAAAATGTTATTGGAAATCGTTCAAGAAGATTATGGTGATGAAGTCGCACGCCAATTGGCGAAAAATTGTTTTGCCAATGATTTAATGGGAAAAAACACAGAGGACGCAAGAGAAACATTAGAGCCTTATGGGGTTCCACGCCGAAATCTGGTGACAGGTTCTTATCGTGATCCTTTCAAGGCAGTATCTGTGATTGGTGGCAAGAAAGCTCACTTACTTTTATGCATGTTCCATAGTATTTTTTACAACGTAACGGAATCACAATGGAGACAATTTCTTACGTTGGTACGTGATAATTTAGAAATAGGGGGAAGTTTCGTTTTTGATACCGTCAGTATGCGCCGTAGTGCCCCAACGTGCATTGATGATCCAAGTGCGATAGCCAGTTTGGATGATTTAAAAAATTTATACACACAGTTATGGCTTCAATATTGCAGGGATAATCAGCAATTTATGCCCCCTGGTGTGGACCTAAGACTCATGCCGCGTTTTCCTTTATTCGATAATACGACAGGGAAGGGGAGGCAATGGCGAGAGGTCCCCGATCGTAACTATGTGAAGCATATTGCAACAGAGGTGGGTGGATTTGAATGGGTATCGTCTGAACTGTATAAGCCAACATTGAATCCCCCCGAGAGGGCTGTTCCAATCGGTCGAAAGTGGATCGTGGCAAACGGGCTCGAAGCCCTTTATACGCACGAAATAGAAAGGCGATTAAACGAAGGGGAAATCGATCCGAGTTTATTAAGACGGGAAGGGGAAGATGTGAATGCTTTGCTGAATTACGTAGCAACTCACATGGTATTGGGATATCAAAACGAATACCATGTTTTTCAGCGAATATCTTAAAAATAAAAAATAGGACTTTACTTTTATCAGAATAATGTCAGACTTAGAAAGCCCTTTAGTTTTTTAGCTATGACACCAGGTTCAAAACCCGGAAGGAGAGGCGGAGATACGGAAACCGTAGTGTGTTTTGAGATTAGGGTGTTGGAGGGGGAAGGAACGGTAGTAAGCTTCAGAAAAATATTGGAACATTTATTTGATTTGTTTTCACAGCATGACGAAGGCGCTCGATTGGATGGAATTCGGCAGGAAAGAGAAGCTCTCACTGTGACAGTGAAACGTAATGAAGTAGGAGGGGTCTTAGGGAGGTTGGCATCAGTACTCTCTATGGAAGGAGGAACGAGTGCGGAACCTAAAGCGGAACCTAAAAAAGGAAGGGCGCCCAGAAGTAAGAGGAAGTCCACAAGAAATATATTAGCTCAGGCGAGTTAAAAATAATTTTACTTAACAAATTGCCAGCAGAAGTTAAAAATAGCTCTCATAGAGCTGGCAATCGACTCGCTTTCAAGGATAGCTCCAAACATCTCCTCCTTTTTGTACGAGAAAAAAGCAGTCTTGTTGCCGTAAATGTTGATTTCAACTTCCAAAGGGAAGGGGGTTTTAGAGACGAACTTTGTTTTGCGCATGGCTTTTTTGTCGTCTTTTTGAAAATTCTGATTGGATTTATTTTTAGGGGTGATTACATGGGCGAAAATTCCTTTTTCCACACGTCGTTTTACATATTCCGTAAAAATAAAGTCATTCACTTCAGGTGCCATGGTCGCTACGTTTTCAAAGGCGTAAATGGTATTGCTTTCGATCAACGTATCTTCGTAAACCCGTTTTAAACCTTCGATTCCTTCGTAATAACGCATTTTAGGGGAGAGCATTTCCTGTTTTTTCAATTCATTAATACCGGGCAGTGCAGTGATCAATTCCTGGTGGAGAGAGTCGATTTGCTTCTTGCGTTCTACAAGAACATTTTCCAGATTATCACTTGGGTCTTCTGCGTAAAAACAGAGAATCCCGCGACGCATGGTTTTGGTCGCAAGCCCCATCTTCGCCAATTTGATCAGTGTTTTGTAAACCGTGGTGCGGTTTAATCCGGTATGGTTGGCTACCACACTTGCGGGTTGAACACCGGGGAGTTTGAGCAGGGCAAGATATACCTCTGGCTCTTTATCTTGTAACCCAAGATTTTTGAAAAGCTTTACAAAATCCATATTTAATTTTTAATTATAATGTTGTTCACGGATAAGAACACCATAATTATACCGCTAATATAAGCTAAAATCAAGGTTTTGTTATTGAGCGTTGACAATTGTTATTTTAACATATATTATGTACACGTTGATTAATCAGGGTAAATCAGACAGTCGCTTCAAAGAAATCAACACATGCATCGCGGGAGGGCAACTTTATAGGAAGGAGGAGGTGGTCTTCGGGTCACCTCCCTTTTCCTTTCCCCGGTTTCCTCATAATGAATCTTAAATTGCCTATGGTTTCGTCTCATTTCATAGAACTTGAACTGGAAAAAGAAAAACAAGCCTTGTCAAAAAGGCTTCATTTGGTTGTGGCTCACTATTTTTTTCAGCGAAAAACTTGTGATATCAATGATTCATTGGCTTCTATTTTGGGAATTTGTGATATGGAAGCTTCTCATACGGTTCCTAAAATCAAAAAATACATTCAACGTGTAAATGAGGCGCTTGATCTTTTGAGTCACTATCAAACAGTTTGTCGCCAGGAGGAACCTTTTAATGTTAGTTTGATTGTTCGTAATGTGCTTGAAGTGGTTCGTGATCATTGCTTAGAACAAGGGGCGGTAAAAATTAGAACTGACATCGCTGATATCAATGGTTTAGGGGGCGCTTCCATGTCTCATTTGGAGGAATTGATTTTATACTGCTTTGTTCAGATGGTAGCCAAAAAAGAGGATGGAGAGATCAATGTTAAACTCTATCAGAAGAACCATAATGCGATTTTAAATATCAAAAAAGACAATTTTCACTTCACCGGGTTGGCACTAGAAGAAATCGAGGAAAAACATAATGATCTGAGGGGAAAAGTGGAAATAATGCCTTACAATACAGGAACAGAAATCACGATTCATATCCCTCTGCACTTTGAAAAAAAGGTTATGAAGGCAGTTCAGTGGAGAATTGAAAGTGTGTCTCGTGAAAAAGCAAAAACTTAAACCATGATCTTTTCAGGTTTTTTAAAGACTACCCCGGGGAGAAGGGTAGCTATTTTTTTAAAGTGTATTTTAAAAAACGTTTTATAATATGGTGCCCAGGAGAGGACTTGAACCCTGCCTACCGGCAGGCAGGCTCCACGGCCCTAAAGTGATTTTAAAAATTCTTTTCCACAACCACTTTTTAAGTATTTTTCATGCAGCCTGGCTTCACTCCTACACATAAAATCTTTGGTGTAAATAAGCCGAAAAGGGGCGTACGCCTTTGTCGTTGTGTTGCCACCATTATTATGTCTTTTTATTCGGACATTCAGCTCGCTAGTCAAACCGACATAAATGTAATTCCTCCCAGAGCTTTTAATCGCGTAAACAGTAAACACAAAATATTTAGATGTCTCAGAATATGGTGCC
>PFOK01000051.1 GCA_002792495.1 Candidatus Peregrinibacteria bacterium CG_4_10_14_0_2_um_filter_43_11
AAATTTCACTTTTATTGCCTTGTATAAGAAAAAAATAATTTTACCCATCAGCAATGTTTTAAAATCAAATTGGTATAAGTGGTATATATTGAATATGAGAAAAAGAGATTAAAAATGGTGATGTGACAAAAAACAGCTCCTCATTTGCACTATAAATCCTAAATGGATCGATTTAGCAGATGGCTGGTATGATTAGCCAAAGGGATTCCCCCTTCCCTTTTTAGGAGTTTTTTTGGCCACTTGGAATGTCATTAAATTGATTCAGATAATTAAGTCAAAGGGATTTCTCACCCCTTTGGAGTTCGAAATGACGATTAAGAAAGTCCGCTCACTAAATCCATTAACACCGCTCTCGGGTCAGATGACTTAGTCACTCCGCTTGCCAAGAGTACACCGCGTGCACCCAGTTTCATCGCAATGCGAACATCGTCGCCGTTTTTTATGCCGGCACCAACCAATAGTTTTGCCGATCCAATGAGTTTGGCCGCGTTTTCAACAATTTCCGGCTGAGCGTTGGAAACGGAAATAGTGCCTCCAATCAATTCCGGTGGTTCAACAGCGATAAAATCCGGATCAAATTCCAAAAAGCTAGCCCCTTCTTCCGGTGTGGCCGCACAAACGATTGTCATTAGTCCGACTTCCTTGGCGCGTGCGATAGATTGACGTAAAACTTCGCGTTCTAAGCGACGTTCGGAATGATTGAGTAATGTACCCGCCCCGCCCGCCATAAAAACGCTCTCCGGGACGATATGACCGGTCGCGCTTCCAAAATGTACCGGATCCACATGCTGTGCCAACACAGGAATGGTCACCATCTTTGCAACGTTTTTTAAATCAATTGCCTGAACAGCAATACGAATATCAGCTCCGGTTTCTTTGGCGATAGCGTCATGAATCTGAGCAAGTTCTAAAGCCTTGTCACCGGTTGCCTGTTCGTACGTTTTAAAATTGGTAATAATCATTGTTCAATATTAAAAAATTCAAGATTACAAGATTACAAAATTCTAAATCTTGAATATTCAATCTGGAATCTTGTAATTAATTTAAGCGAATGCCCACATCATAAAGAGAATAGGTTCAGCGATGAGAAGTAGTCCAACCAAAGAGAGGTAAATCCATTTGGCGACACGCTCAGAACGTAATTTAGATTCTATCTTTTCAATGGTGACCTTTGCTTCCGCATGGCGTTGTTCCATAGCCGCCTGAGCCTCTTTAAGTTCACGTTCCTTGCGGCTGTAATCCAAAAGAGGAACAGTACTTTTTAATTGAGATTCCAATTGTCCAACGCGATAGGTAGCTGCTTCCAGACGATCCTGTTTTTCCCTAAACTCCTTTTTAAGTTCAATATAAAGTTCCTTATAAACTGTCTCTTCACCGGGCTTAATATTTTTTACCTTAATGTCTTTTACTTCAATGGTATCCTCGATTTTAGACATAGTGGACAGGGCGTCTACATTGTCCACTTTTGTGTCCATTATAGACGGAGATTCACCCTCTTTAAGTTTATTAAAGTCATCAATAAAATGACCAATATGATCATTGATGATCTTATCGACATCTGCGCGACGAATGAGGATAGTACGACCTTGTTTTCGTGTTTTTATTTTATATTTCCGTATATAACGGTCGAGGGTGCGTGTGGAAACCTTGAGTATTTTGCTGGCTTCCTCGCGGTCTAGATAGATATTGGACATAGTGTCTATTATGGTTATTGATTTTTATTATTGATTTATGAGAGGTGATTTTAGACAATTATTAGACAGAATATAGACAATGTTAGACATGATGTCTAGAATGTCTAACTTGTCTAAAATAATTATTTTTTTATCTTGGGTAAGTGTTTTTTTGATGGATTCCAAGATGATTTAAAGGAATGTCATTTCAATGAATGAAATGCCTTCAATTTTTGAGAGTAATATTTTTTAGGAACAGTCAAATCAGTACTTATCGTCATTATAGCCAACCTAAAAAAGTTCGTCAAAGGTTTTTATTAAAAGGAATTACGGATCAGGAGTTTTTTTCCTTGAATAAATAATTCACCCATAAATCTTTGCGATACGAAATAAGAA
>PFOK01000071.1 GCA_002792495.1 Candidatus Peregrinibacteria bacterium CG_4_10_14_0_2_um_filter_43_11
CGCCTGAAGCAGGTGGGGAAGAAATCCCTTTGCCCACTATTTCCTTCAAAATAGGCAGTGATGATATTGTGTCATTTTATTATGGTTTAGCCATACCATCCCTGCACCCCTTTATTAGATCGTCTTACGGTATTCGTTTGTCGATAACGTTAAACGAATATCAAAAAGCAAGGGGGAGTGCAGAGGGGTACTTTTATTAAAACCCGTCTGCCGAACCGGGACAGAGCCCTGTTCCGGCAGAAACTTCAAAAATAGAGATTGTGAACGTTTATAACGTTCAAAATAGTCACTCAACGAAATAAATAAAATTTCCCGTTAATATTTATAACCTAAAAATTTTCTACCTCTTAGCCAAAGTACCAAATCATGGAGGCGATTATTCATTCATTGAGCAGGCTCGATTTGTATCGCTGTGGCTGAAACGGTTTTAAGCGCGCGATTTTAACATGGGGGAGGCGTTCAAAGATAGCTTCCTTATCGGCTTTTTGATCGTATCCCAGACCGATGATGGTTGGATTATACGTGATTAGACATTCATAAAAATCATGCAAATGCCCCAAAAGAACCCGATCGGCAAGTCCGGTTTTTTGGACGGCATCAGCCCGTTCTTTTTCGGAAAATTGCGGTTTTTTACCCTTAATTTTTTTCACATTCTCGTCCCGCGCGATCACCACAATGGTTTCTTTTCCGAGTAATTTGAGCTGTTTCAGAAAATCCAAATGCCCCGGGTGCAATCCGTCAAAAGTTCCAAAGCCCATCACCCTCTCGGTGGCTATTAAATCAGTGTTCATGAGATCATTAGATCAATTATCACTAGATCAGTTATCATTAAACCAGTTGTCAATGATCATTGATCCTTGATTTCATGATTTCTGATTCCGTCATTAGGCAATTTTTCGTTTCGCTCGAGAATCCAGAGAGGTATAGCGATCACTGAAGCCTTTGGCGGCCGTGTAACATTCCTGAATCCGTTTGTTTTCAGGATCGATCTCCATCGCTTTTTTAAGAAGTTCAATCGATTTGTCAAAATTCTTAATCTGCAGATAGCAAATGCCCAAATCACACAACGTCAAACTGCTTTCCGGTTCCAAATTGAGCGCGCGTTCCAAAATCACAACCCCCTGAGTACGACGGCCATGGTTGAAGAGCGACCAGCCAAGACATCGCAATATCTCGGGGTTATTGGGGTGCAATTCATTGGCTTTCTTTAAATCATTGACAGCGGTTTCCCAATCCTGTTTATGAGAGGCTACAAAACCGAGAATATAATAAGCGGTGTAACTTTTTTGATGTAGATCAAGCGCGCGTCGGCAGGCGACTTCCGCTTTGTCAAAACGATCCAAACTCACATAATTATCAGCGATCTCTTCAAGAGCGGCAACACAATCCGGATCTTTAAAAAGCAATTGCTCCGCTTCGGTGATGGATTTTTCATGTTCACCACTCAGTTTGAGTTCTTCAATGGCTTCCAGCGCGCACAGAACGTCTTCCGGATAATCAAAGTCATCTTGGTTTTGCATAATATAAGCTTTTTTTAAGGGGTTTCTTAATTGTACATTATTTTTTAAAACTTTTCAAGAATTTGTTTTTAAAAAAGCATTGTTTGCCGCAATCAATCCTTCCGGACGTCCTGTGTCAAAACGCTGCCCTTCGATCTCGTATGCCCAAATCGTTTCCGATTGAGCCAATTCAATGAACGCGTCGATCAAACGGAGTTCGCCATCCTTGCCTGAAGGTGTGCTTTTAAGCGCTTTAAAAATGGCGGGAGAGCAAATGTATTTGCCGATGATTCCCAGGTCGCTGGGTGCTTCTTTGGGGGTTGGTTTTTCCGTTAGCCCCACTACTTCGTGCAGGCGCCCCCGCGTTTCCCCGGGGGAAACCACCCCATATTGAGAAATCATTTCCATGGAAACGCGCTCTACGGCAATCATACTTTTTCCAGTGAACTGATCCATCAATTGCTTTCCCGCAGGAATAGCGTGTTTAACAATATCATCCCCAAAAAGCACTAAAAAGGGTTCATCGCCAACCAGGCTCTCGGCACTCAAAATGGCGTCCCCGTCCCCATTGGGCTCTTTTTGATAAACAAAATGATAATGTGCCAGCGTGGAAAGCGCCTGCACTTTTTTCAAGGCTTCCATCTTTCCTTTTTTGATCAAAAACGCTTCAAGGGCTTTATCGGAACTCAGATAATCCATGATCAGGCGTTTGTCTTCCGAAATCACAAAAATAATTTCTTCAATTCCGCTTTCCACAGCCTCTTCAATCAAATACTGCAAAACAGGTTTATCCACAATAGGAAGCAATTCTTTAGGAACCGCTTTGGTGACAGGAAGGAAACGGGTTCCCCTGCCGGCGATGGGGAGAACAGCCTTTGTTATTTTCATTTGTTGTTGGATATGAGGGGTGAGATGGGTGTTTGGGACAATTCCCAAAATCCCATCATTAGGATTTAATTTTCACAATTCTCATCCTCACGTGTTGCCTTTTGGGAATACGAACATAAAGCACATGGTCTTTTTGAGTCGCTTCAATCAAATCCGCTTCCACATTAGCGGGAAGAATCACCGAACGCGAAAAGCTTCCCCAAAAACATTCCCGGGCATAATAATGTTTGTCTTTAAACCCGAATGCTTCAATTTTCGTATCGCGCTTCCCTCGTATCGTCAAGACATCGTTGGTCACCACAATTTCCGTTTCATCCACGTTGATGCCGGCGATGGGGGTCACCACCAAAAGTTCTTTTTCATTTTCCAGAATGTCAATAGGCAATTGTCCTTCGCCTTCGGAAGGGGAGGTGACTTTAATCACTTCGTCAATTGTCCATTTCGGGGAAAGCGAAAGTGGCTTTTGAAGAGATTTGATCGCAATGGTTCTTGTCATAAGTCAGTTATTTAGAGGGTTTTTCTGTCTTTTTTTCAAAAAAGGCGTCGAATTCCTTTTTATCCAAAACTTCTTTTTCAAGAAGTGCCTCGGCGATTTTAGTCATCAGCGTTTTATTTTTCTCAATGAGTTCTATCGTGCGGTTTTTACCCTCGTCGATAATTTTCGAAACTTCACTGTCGATTTTAGCGGCGACCGCTTCACTGTAATTTTTACTACCCCCCAAATCCGCTCCCAAAAAATGATTGCCACCGCTTTCCCCAAAAATGATCGGGCCAAGGGATTCGCTCATGCCATATTCAGTGACCATTTTTCGGGCAATGTCACTGGCGCGTTTCAGATCACTACTCGCGCCTGTGGTCACTTCTTTAAAGAAGATTTTTTCCGAAACATAACCCCCCAAAAGCGAACAAATTTCATCTTTGAATTTCGAGACCGACCTCAAGTGGCGATCCGTTTCGGGTAAAAACCAAGTCACACCCAACGCCATCCCGCGGGAAATAATAGAAACCTTATGAACGGGATCGCAACCGGGAAGGAGCTTGCCCACAAGCGCGTGCCCCACTTCGTGGTAAGCGGTGATCTTTTTTTCTTCGTCGCTCAACCGTCGGGATTTTTTCTCGGGGCCAAGACCGATTTTTTCGATGGAATGCTCAAGATCCTCCTGAAGGATCGACGGACGGTTGTTTTTGGCGGAAAGAATGGCGGCTTCGTTGAGCAAATTCTCCAGATCGGCACCGGAAAAGCCGGGAGTTTGTTGGGCGATTTTTTCAAGATCAGCCTTTTTTTCCAATTTTTTATTGCGGGAATGTACTTCCAAAATAGCCAAACGTTCTTGCAAGTTCGGCATATCAATGATCACGCGACGGTCGAATCGCCCGGGGCGGGTCAGAGCGGCATCCAAAATATCCGGTCGGTTGGTGGCCGCGATCACAATCACGTTTGTTTCGTTTTCAAATCCGTCCATTTCCGTCAGAATTTGGTTCAACGTTTGCTCTCGCTCATCGTGCCCGCCACCCATACCAAAACCCCGCTGACGACCCACGGCGTCGATTTCATCGATAAAAATAATGCAAGGCGCGTTACGTTTGGCCTTCTGAAAAAGATCGCGCACACGGCTCGCCCCGACACCCACAAACATCTCCACAAATTCCGATCCGGAAATACTGAAAAACGGCACATTGGCTTCGCCGGCTACGGCACGGGCGAGCAATGTTTTACCGGTACCCGGAGCCCCGATCAACATGACTCCCCGGGGAATTTTTGCCCCCATCTTGGTATACTTTTTCGGGTTTTTCAAAAAATCCACCACTTCCACCAGCTCATCCTTCGATTCTTCCATTCCCGCAACATCTTTAAACGTCGTCTTTTTTTTGCCATCTTTGGCATACACACGGGCTTGGGATTTACCGAAAGAAAACGCGCTGTTTGCCCCCTTTCCAAGTTGTTTGGCCATGAATATGATCAGGGCGATAAAAATAATGATCGGCAGCCAATTGGAAATCACATTGGTCCAAAAGGCACTGCTTTCGTTGCTCACCGCGATCACAGGAGTCGGATTATCCGCTTTGTTCAAGCCTAAATCTGTCAGTCTTTCGCCTTCCGGACGGATCGCGAAAACCTTTTTATCTTCTTTGGTTGTCGCATAAATTCTATTGTTCTTTACAAGGATTTCACTGAATTTTCCCTCTTGGTATTGAGCGGAAAGCTGGCTAATCGGGATCTCCGTTGCCTGAGGATCATTCGCGCCCATCTGGGGGTTGAAAATATAGTAAGCAACCGTCAAAATCAGTGCGAAGATAAGCACATACGTGAAACTGCCATTGCGCTTAGGCGGACGAAAGTGAGGAGATTGATCGGAATTGGGTGGTTGTTGCATAATGTTTTTTTGTTATTCTTCTATATTATAACGATGAAATCACAAATTCCAAGCCCCAAATAAATTAAAAATTTAAAATTACAAACGCTCGCTACGTTCGCTATTACAAAATTAATCTTAAATCTTGAATATTGAATTTTGAATTTATTTCGGTTTTATCTCCGTCACTCCCGGCAAAAACGGATGCAATACTTCCGGAATTTTCACACTTCCATCCGCCTGCTGATTGTTTTCCAAAATCGCGATCAACGTCCGAGTGCTGGCCATTGCCGTTCCGTTCAATGTGTGCAAGTAATGAGTGCCATTTTCATCTTTGTATTTAATTCCACCCCGTCGTGCCTGAAAATCGGTGCAATTCGAACAGCTGGTCAGTTCACGATAGGTATTTTGTGTTGGAATCCAAACTTCACAATCATATTTCTTTGCGGCGGGTGCTCCTAAATCTCCTCCGCAAATGTTCACCACTTGGTAGGGGAGTCCGAGTTCCTGCAAAATCTCTTCTTCAATACTGCGCAAAAAGTCGTGCTCTTCCCATGATTTTTCCGGGTGGCAAAAGGAAAACATCTCCATTTTATCAAACTGATGCACACGTAAAATGCCTTTCGTATCCTTGCCATAACTGCCTGCTTCACGGCGAAAGCACGTCGAAAATCCGATATAACGCTTGGGCAATTCGTCCGCTTGTATCGCTTTACCCATGTGCAATCCGGCTAACGGCACTTCGGAGGTTCCTACGAGGTACAAATCGTCTTCTTCCGGATTCACATGATAAATTTCATTCTTATCCGCAGGGAAAAACCCCGTCGCGTACATCATGTGCTCTTTTACAAGCATGGGCACCGTAACGGGCGTGAATCCTTTGCTCACATATTTGTGCATCAGCCAATTAACGATTGCGAACTCCAAAAGAACCAATTCATTTTTGAGATAATAAAAACGGGCTCCACTGGTTTCCGCCCCGGTTTCCAGATCGATAACATCCAGCATTTTGCCCAGCTCCACATGATCGCGTGGTTCAAAGTCAAAAATCGGTTTTTCGCCCACCGTTTTGATCGGCATATTTTCGCTGTCATCTTTTCCTGTCGGAACGCTCTCATGGGGGAGGTTAGGAGCTTGATCCAACACCGTTTTCAGATGAACAAATAATTTGTTCAACTCATCCTCTTCGGTGGCAAGCTTATTGCCCAATGTTTTCATTTCGACGATCTTCGCTTTCTTCTCCGTATCCGCCAAATGAGGAATGGATTTAGAAACCGCATTACGCTCATTGCGCATGGCTTCCACCTCCTGCAATTTTTGGCGATGCGCTTCGTCAAGTTCAAGGAGCTGTTCCACATCCACTTTTACCTGCTTTTTGGCAAAACCGGCTTTATAAAGGTCAATGTTGTCACGTAAGTGTTTGAGGTCGATCATAATTAACTTAGTAGGTTATATAATCCGATTTTTTCTCATGCCGACTTTCGCGGAGGCATCTAAATGTCTGAAAAAAGTCGTAGAATAATGGAGTAGATCCCTCGGCAGGCTTCGGGATGAGAAGGTGAGAATTCATATCATTTAGATTGCATTAAGCTTACCCAAAAAGCCCATCGGTGACAAGGTGAGCTTGATAATCACGTTACCTTAATCAACTTCAATCGATCCGCCTTTCCACTCAAAATTGTTATTTTGTTCGCACCCAGGGCTTTTTTGAGGAATTTAATCAGTTCCGCGTTAGCCTTTCCGCCTTCCGCAGGGGCGGCAATGCGAATTTTATACGTACCATCTTCCATCACTTCCACCACCTCATTTTTTGGGGATTTAGGAAGTACCTTCACACGGATGTAAAGAGGGGATTTGGCTTTTAGATCTTCGATTAATTGAACAATTTTTGTGTTCATAATTCATGTTTATATTAAAGCGTTTTCGCGTATGTGGGGCCCCTATTTCATATAGGGGGGAGGAATACAAAGGGGAAGAAGAAAGAAAATAAATCAAAGAAAGAAGACCTCCTACTTGTTCGTTAATTCACTTCCTTCATCTCAATCATCGCATTTTTGAGTTGATTTTTGCAACGGAATAGTGTAAAAACACTTCCTTATCATTAATACAAATTAAGATGCCCGAACAAATGAGAGAAGCTAGACTTTCTAAGCCGGTTTTAGGCTTGGTGATGCTTCTTACCACCCTTGCAGGAGGGTGTCGTGATCGGTGTTTAGATGCCTTACGATTTGGGCAGGTCGACTACAGTTGTGATTACAGACTCGTACAAAGAGGATTGGTAACATACGATCGGAGAGGAAAAATGACAGTGACCTCCAAAGGCAGGGCATGTGCGGCTGCGGAAGACAGTGCATGGAATACCGATGCCTGCCGTTAATCTACTTCAACTGTCCTCTTCGCCACTTCTCAATCTCCGCATGATGACCATTGAGTAACACGTCGGGCACCTTCATTCCGCGGAAATCCGCGGGTTTGGTGTAGTGTGGGTATTCTTTTTTGCGATCCAGTCGTTTCGAAAAAGTCTCTTCCCGGTGAGATTCATCATTCCCCAGCGTTCCCGGAACCAATCGGCTTAGTACATCAATCATCGCCATTGCGGGGATCTCGCCACCGGAAAGCACGTAATCACCAATCGAGTATTCCAGATCCACCAGTTCATCAATCACACGCTGGTCAATACCTTCATAGTGACCACAAATAAGAATGTATTGATCAAAATTTGTGTTCAACTTCTCCGCTCGTGATTGAGTCAATTTTATGCCTTTTGGTGTCATGTAAATCACGGGCGCTTTGGGGGCGAGTTTTTTGACGTGTTCAATGCAGTCAAAAAGCGGTTGAGGGGTGAATATCATCCCCGCACCACCTCCATAAGGGGTATCATCCACTTTGCGGTGCTTGTCTTCCGAAAAATCGCGAATATCGTGGATATGAATGGCAATCACTCCATTTCCCTGAGCTTTTTTTAAAATGGATTCATTCAGAAAACCATGAAACATCTCAGGAAAGATTGTAAGAACATGAAAAATCATATTTTTGTCATTTAGACTACGGAGTTATTTTAGAGGAAACCGATAAAAAAGTAATCTTATAATTTTGAGATCTCGTAATCTTGTAATATAATGAGCGAAATTAATAACACGAATATGAAAAATAAAAAAATCTTCATCACTTTTTTACTCACGCTCATTTTCCCCTTGAGCGCTTTTGCGATGAATGCACCCACATACGACCCTATTCCTGCCTCCGTGGATGCCAATACATACACACTAAAATTCCATACAGAAAAAGGGGCTAAAATCACGGTGGTTGGGGGAACGGCAGACATTCAGCCCGTTGTGGACGGAATTGGTAACGCGCTTGATGGAACAGTGGCTATAGCGGTTGGTTTAGGCCAGGGACAAAAGAATATTTTTTCGGTCGTTGCCAGCAAAGATGGTATTTCGAGTGATTCGATTACGCTCACCATCAACGAGATTTCTGCCAAGCCTGCCACTCAATCTGCGCAACCTTCGCAGTCTACAGCAACCAGTACATTATCAGGAGACACAACCCCGCCGCTCGTTCCGGTTGTGGATCCTATCCCCGAAGAAGTGGTCTCGCTCGAGTACACGATCACCGGTTCCACAGAATCCGAAGCGAATATTTACGTTCGTGCGCCGGGCGATGTTTTGGCAGGATCCACGCAAGCCAATAGTCAGGGGATTTTCAGTCTGATTGTAAAATTGGAAGCCGGAAAAACCAATCGCTTTAATATTTCCGCGGAAGATGGCGCAGGAAATGAAGGGGAAAATACACAAATTATCATTCGCGTTCCCGATGCAAAAGATTTACCCGAACCGACCGTACCCGTTGAGCCGACGGAAAAACCGTTTTTATTTATCGATGTACAAACTCATTGGGGAAAAAGCTACATAAAAACACTGTATGAAGAGGGAATCATCAATGGAAAAAACGAAACACATTTCGATCCGGACGCGGAAATCACTCGTGCGGAACTGACAAAAATTGCCGTGAACGCTTTCTTTAGTGAGAACCCGCAAATTCCCACCTTCCAACCTTTTTCGGATGTGCCAACGAGTGCCTGGTATGCCCCCTTTATCGCCCTCGCAAAAGAAGAGGGAGTGGTGAGCGGAAGTTCAAACACCTTTCGTCCAAACGAGTACATCAATCGGGCTGAAGCGTTGAAGATTCTATTTGAGGCTTCGGGTCTTCCTAAGGTAGAAAAAGAGATCACCGCCTTTACCGATGTGCCCAAAACAGCCTGGTTTTACTCTTATGTCGTTTCCGCCTACAATCACAATATCATTTCAGGGTACTTCGACAAAACCTTCCGTCCGGGAAATCGCATCACGCGCGCGGAAGTATCCAAAATTGTCGTCAAGATCATGGAATTGGTGAAATAGTACCGTAATTTTGAAATTGAAAATTCGAAAATAGGAATCGGTTTTTACCCTTTACTGATTTCACCTTACATTCTGAAGGCGAACAAACGTTTAATTGCCTGCAGGTAGGTTCATCAAATTTCAATTTTTTCTCCTTCAATTTTTTCCCCTAAAAAACGGCTTCCCAAATCGGAAAACCGTTCGGGGCAGTCGGTGGTATAATATGTTCGTGTTCCACCGGTTGTGATCCCATTTTTGATATCCGGATGACGTTCAAAATAATCATCAATGGCGTTTGCCGCGGCCGTTGCGGATGAGATCACCTGAACCTGTTTCCCCATCACTCTTTCAATTTCTTTTTGGAGTAGGGGGTAGTGCGTACAGCCTAAAATCAACGTATCCACATGCGCGTGTTTGAGCGGACGCAGATATTTGCGCAACATCATTCGGGTCACTACATGTTTGATCATTCCTTCTTCCACAAGTGGAACAAGGAGCGGGCAGGCTTGGCTATAGACGCGAATCGTTTTACCTGCACGTTTTTCAGTGGGTTTGTAAAATTCAGTGGCATATTTATTGAGCTCCCGTTCGTACGCGCCGCTACCAATTGTTCCGCGTGTTCCGATCACGCCAATGTTTCCAAAACGTGTTTTCCGTAAGGCTTCCTCCGCTGCAGGCACTAAAACACCCAAAATCGTCGGCTTGCCCTTATAAATTTGCTGAACATGACGCAGGGCGTCTGCCGAAGCGGTGTTGCAGGCGATGATGATGAGCGTGCAACCTTTTTTGATTAAAAAATCCACATTGGCAGCGGCTAATTTGTTTACATGTTCTTTGGAATGGCTTCCATAAGGCATATTCGCCTGATCGCCCAAATACATATAATCAAATTCAGGATACTTTTTTAAGTACTCCTTCATCACCGTTAGTCCACCAAAACCGGAATCAAAAAATCCAATCATAAAATAAAAAGCAATAAACGTTCAGACCCGAATTTTAATGCTTTTTATCAGAAAAACCAAATGAATTTGACAATTTATATTTTTTGATTATATTCTCACAATGTTACCTTCTAATTTTTTTGTATGTCAAAAAAGGCATTGGAGGCAGGAGAAGTGCAGGAGTTGCTCATCCTGACGGATCGGGCAAAAATGGTTCAGCTAGACGCTATAGCTAAATCAAAATAAAATGACACAATATCATCACTGCCTATTTTGAAGGAAATAGTGGGCAAAGGGATTTCTTCCCCACCTG